>NZ_JBXWRD010000008.1:0-144011 GCF_059612725.1 Ruegeria sp. YKSF070
TGCGCAACCCGGTGAGTATGCGGCGCTGATCCGGTTTTCCAACGGTACCGAACGGCGCGACGATCCCAAGGGTGGCGATGCCCATGGCATGGCGATCAAGCTTTTCGGCGTGCCGGGCAGTCGCGTCGAAGGGGCGGCGGATGCCAAGGGCACGCTCGATTTCGTGCTGGTGGATAACGAGACCTTTTTCGAGGGCGATCTGAACGAGTATTCCGCCTTCAACGATCTCGTCTCCGAGGTTCTGAATTTCAAGCGTAACGGGGACGAGGCACTTGCCGCAATCGTGAACGGGATCTACCTGAAATTCCTCAAGAAGTATTTCAGTCACGATATCTATGCGGTGGCCCAGAAATTTGGCGATCAGCATCCGACCTCGCCCCTGCGCGCAATCTATTGGAGCACGACACCGTTTCTGCATGGCGATATCGCGGTGAAACATCGCGTGGTGCCCGATCCGGCGCCTGCGCCCGGAGAGTTGCGAGACGGGGTCGAGGGCGCGGATGGGCTGACCGATCAACTGCTTGACGGGTTGAACGGCAAGGCGGCGGCCTTTGATTTCTATATCCAGCCGCAAGAGGACGTGGCAGCGCATCCGATCGAGGATCCAAACGTGAACTGGACCGAGAATGGGGCGGGCTGGGTGAAACTGGCACGGATCGAGATCCCGGCGCTTGATGCGGGGGACGCGGTGGCGCGCGCGGCTCGCATTGCGGCAGGGGATCGGATGGCCTTCAACCCGTGGAACACGCTGCCCGAGCATCGCCCGCTGGGCGCTGTGAACCGGGTGCGCAACAAGGTCTACAAGGAACTTGCCCGCGCCCGCAACGCCGAAGGGGTATAGGCCAGAAAGCAGAAGGTCGCGCCCGTCCTCTGCGTTCGGGCGCGACCCAGCCTTACTCGTCCCCGTAGCCGGTCATCTCCAGATAACCACGTCCTGCGTGGCTGCCGCTGACGCGCACCGGCCCTTCCCAATAGGCAAAAGACGTGCCCATCCAGGCCTGCGGGTATAGCGCCTTGACCGTCACATCCAGCCCCCGTGCCGGGATCGCCAGCCGCCAGCGCACCGGCACCTCGGGGCCTGCTCCGCTGGGCGCGGTGGCCAATGGCTCGGCGTGGATGCTGCCATCGGGCAGGGCGGTCGCGCGCCCATCGGGTCCGATCCATGTTCCAGATGCAAAATCCGTGTCGCCGCGCAGGCGAAAGGCCATCACCCGGCTACCATCGTCCAGCACCAGCGAGAACCAGTCCCAGCCGCTCTGATCCTCGGCCAGCGGTTGCGAGGACCATTCCCGGTCGATCCAGGCCTGGCCGGTCACCGGCATCTCTCCCTCGGGCAGGGTCAGGCTGCCTGAGACCTCCAGAAACGGTTGCGAATAGTAATAGCTGGCCTGACCGGCGGCGGATTTGACCGAATAGCCCCCTTCGCCATGCAGGACCAGCGGCCCTTTGGCGTGCATGGTCAGATGATAGGCGAAATCGCTTCCCCCGGCGCGCAGCACCATGTCGCCCCCCATGTCGCCCGCCATCTCCCATTCGTCGATCCAGGCGCGAAAGGGGGTGGCCTGGGCGCCTGCCTGTCCGATGCCGCCGCGCGACAGTCGCTCGGCAAAGAGGTGGCTGTCGGGCGTGGTTACGGCGGCATGTCCCATCCACAGTTGCGGGCTTTGCCAGCCCTGGGCATCGCCCGGTTTCAGGGCCGAGCGGAACAGGGTCCATTGCAGGCCATAATCGCGCCCGTCGGCCCCGGTCAGCGTGGCAGTCAGATACCACCATTCGATGCGGAAATCGGGATGTGGCCCGTGATCGGCGGGAAAGGCGGGGCTTTGCCCGCGCTCTGGCACCGCAAAGCCATCAGCCTCGGTTCCCAGTCCGGCAAAGCCCTGCGCCAGCGCCGCCCAGGGCCAGAGCAGCAGAAAGACAAGCAGCCTAGCGTTCATTGGCAAAGACCCTCAGCAGGTGGGCAGGCGGCAGGCGGTATAGGCGTAGCGCGGGCAGGGCGGCGGCCAGCGCCCCGGTGGCCAGCGCCAGCCCGATCAGCCGCAGCCAGTCGAGCGGGAACAGATACATCGGCAGCCGCCAGCCAAAGGCCGCCACGTTTATCACCGCCAAGAGCAGCCAGGCCAGCACCAACCCCAGCGGCAGTGCCAGCAGAGCCGTCATCGCCGCCAGCGCCACCGCGCGCGCCAGTTCCAGCCGCGCCAGCCGGGCCCGCGTCAGCCCCAGCGCCCAGACCGGCGCAAGTTGCGGCAATCGTTGTGTCCACAGCGTCAGCAGGCTGGTGAGGATGGCAAACCCCGCTACCCCCAGCGTCAGAATGTTGAGCGCGCCGGTTACCAGGAAGGTCTTTTCAAAGATCGCCCGCGATCGCGCCTTGAGCGTCTCCTGACGGATCACCGAGCCGGCGGGAAGGTCGAAGGTGGCGGTGATCTCATCGGCCAACGCATCGGCTTGCCCAGGCGCCAGATGCACGCCGAACCTTGTGTCGGGCGTGCCGGGATAGCGGTCCAATAACTGCTCCAGCGCCACGATGGCCTGTCCGGTCGGGTTGCCGTAATCGGAATAGACTGCGGCCACCGGCAGGGTCCAGCCAGGGGCCAGTTCGACCCTGTCACCGGGCCAAAGCCCGTCGCGCCGCGCCATCTGTTCGTTGATCAGAGCCGCCTCTCCGCGCATCACCCGATCCCAGTCCTGCGGGCTGCGCGCGATCAGCGGCCAGTGGCTGCGATAGCTGGGGTGATCGACGATGCCATAGACGAACAGCGGCGTGCCTGCGCGGTCGATCTCGACCGAACGGATCGGCAGCACCGCATCGCTGCGCGGTTCCAGCCAGTCCGCCAATGCGGCGCCCTGCGCATCGTCGCGGGCAGTGACGTAAAGGGTCGAGGTCAGCCGCTGGTCAAGCCAGCCGTCGAAGGTGAGGCGAAAGCTCGCTACCATGGTGCCGACGCCGATATTTGCGGCCAGTGCCAGCAGCAGCGCCATCAGCGCAAGTGACAGGCCGGGCAGCTGTGCCCGCATGTCGGACCACAGCCATTCTGCAACCGGGCCGCGCGCCCGCGTAGTGCCGATCGTCAGCAGAACCGAAAGGGTCGGCGGCAGCGCCAGCGCGGCGGCCATCAGCACCGCGCCCAAAAGGACAAACCCGCCGATCAGCCCGCCACTCAGCGCAAATCCCGCCAGTCCGGTAAGCAATAGCGCCAACGCCAGCAGCAGCTGGGTCCGCGCGTTCAGGCGCCCGCTGCCCCAGGCGCGCTGTCCGGGCGCGGCCAGGATCGGCATGCGGGCCAGCCGCCACAGCGCCTGTGCACTGGCCAGCAGGGTGCCCGCCACCGCCATGCCAAGGCCCGACAGCAGCCAGACCGGCCTGAGTTCCAGCACGCCCGAGACCGGCGCCCCGTAAAGCCCGCGCAGGGTTGCGGCCACATCTGGCAGCAAGGCGGCGGCGACCAGATAGCCCAGCACCAGCCCCGCCGCACCGCCCAGCAGCGCCAGCAGGCACAGCTCTGCCAGCAAGAGCCGGGTCAACAGCCGCAGCGGCAGGCCCAACGCCCGCAGGGTGCGAATAAGGCCGCGTCGCTGCTCGAACGCCAGTCCGACCGCGCCATGTACGATGAACAGGCCCACCACGAAGGAGAGCAGCCCAAAGGCGGTGAGGTTGAGGTGAAAGCTGTCCGTCAGCCGCGCGATGTCCTGGGCTCCGGAAGCGGGCTGGCGGATCAGTTCGGGGGCGATCTCGGTCAGAGGGGCACGGCGCAGCGGCTGCTTGGGCAGGACCAGCAGATGCGAGATATGGCCGGGACGGTTCAGCAGCGTCTCGGCGGTGCCGATATCGGTCAGCATCGTGTCGGGGGGCAGGGCGGTGGTTTCGACCACCGGCGGCAGGCCGGGTTCGCCCTGCAAGGCCAGCGCCAATGCGGGCGCGGCAAACAGGCGTCCGGGCGCGGTCAGCGCCTCGACCGGGGCGATTTCGGCAGCGGCGGCGCTTTCGGCGATGGCAGGCAGGTCGGGATAGGCCAAGAGGTCTATGCCGGTCACCGCCACCGTGCGCGGACCCAGCCGCATCTCGCCCTCGAGCACGGCGGCCACCTGCCAGCCCGCCTCGCGCAGGGCAAGATAGTCATCAAGCGTCAGAGCCGCCCCATCCGCGCGGCGCAGGCGGTCCAGCCCGTCGGCGCCGATCTGGCTGGCCGCGCGCGCATAAGAGGCGCGCGCCTCGCCATTGATGGCCTGCACCGCCGACCAGAGGCCGGTGGCCAGCGCCACGCCCAAGAGCAGCGTCACCAGCTGAATCGGATGGCGCCGCCAATGCGACCCCAGCGCCAGAAGCGCGGCGCCGATCACGCCGCCACCCGCCCGCCGGTCAGATGCGCGCGCCAATCCAGCCGGGCGGCGATGGCCTGCGAATGGGTCACCAACAGCAGCGCCGTGCCGCTGTCGCGCACCAGGTCCAGCATCAGGTCCAGCACGGTGCCGGCGGCGGTCTCGTCGAGGTTGCCGGTCGGCTCGTCCGCCAGCAACAGCTTCGGACGACCGGCCATCGCCCGACCGATGGCGACCCTCTGTTGCTGACCACCCGACAGCTGCTCGGGATAGCGTTCGGTCAGATCCTCCAACCCCAGCCGCGCGGTGATCTCATTCAGCCAATCGGCATCCAGCCGCCCGGCCAGCCGCGCCTGGAACGAGAGGTTCTGTGCCACGGTCAGCGCCGGGATCAGGTTGAACTGCTGGAATACCAGCGCCACTTGGTCGCGCCGCAGCGCCGCCCGGCCCGCATCGTCAAGTCGCGACAGCGCCACCCCGTCCAGCGTGATCTCGCCGCTGTCGAACCCGTCCAGCGCACCGGTCAAGTTCAACAGCGTGCTCTTGCCGCTGCCGCTTTCGCCGGTCAGCGCCAAGCTCTGCCCTCGATCCAGCGTGATCGAGGCCCCGCGCAGCACCGGGCGCCCCCCCGGATAGGTCTTGGTCACGGTATCGACGGTCAGAAGCATGGGCGCGCGGCCTCCGGGCAGTTATGGGTCAGAGAATGGTCCGTCCTCTGCCGCTGTCCAGCCCCAAGCCGCGATTGTCCCCATTCGCCGCAGGGCAGCGATTGCAATCGGTCGGGCGCGCTCCCATGTGCAGGGGGATAGGAGCCGCCTTATGTTCAGATTGTCCATTCTTCTTTTTGCCCTTTTCGCCGTGCCCGCGCTGGCGCAGGATCGCGCTGCCCTGTGCCACGAACGGGCGCTGAAACAGGCCGGCATCCGCGACACCGAATGGTCGCAGGGGCGCACCACGCTGCGCCTTGGCGGCTCGGTCGGGGTAGGGGTATCGCGCTCCTCGGGGCCCGCGACCCAGGGAGCACCGGCCTATGCCGGGTCGGCTGCGTCGGAGCGATTCGAGGAAAAGCGGCGGAAGAAAATCTACACCCGAACCTATAATGACTGCATGGCGCAGACACGCTGAGCGTGACCCCGCGGCCCAAGGGCGCGGCGGGGTTGCACCCACCGGCCTGCACCGTCATCCTGCGCCCAGAACGAAAAGGGGCAAAGGCGGGCGACGATGACACTCTTGCAACAGATCATGTGGGGCAGCCTGTATCTGGGCCTGTGTTTCGTGGTCGAGGTGCTGCTGCTGGTCTGGTGCACCCTGGTGATCGTGCACCTGTCGATCCGGCTGCGACATCTGTCGCGCGCCATGCGCACGGCGGCGGTGATCAGTGTTTCGCTGGCCTTCATCGTGCTGGCCCATACTTTGCAGGTCTGGCTCTGGGCCGGGGTCTGGATCTGGAGCGACGTTCTGACCGACTGGAACGAGGCGCTGTATTTCTCGCTCGTCACCTATACCACGCTGGGCTATGGCGACATCGTGCTGGGGCCGGGCCTGCGTATCTTTGCTGCCTTTGCCGCGGTGGCGGGGCTGTTGGCCTTTGGCCTGTCCACGGCCTATCTGGTGGCGCTGATCGGCAGGATTTTCGAAGGCCGCCTGCCGCGCTAAAGGATTTGTCTACAGGATCGGGGCAAACAGCCGTGCCAGCGGCGCGCCGTAGCGGATGAACATGGGCTGCGCGGCCAGGCTGCGTGTCAGCTCGGTGCTGCTGGCAAAATCATGTTCCAGCATTGCCGCCACCTGCGCGGCCACGGTTGCGTCAAAGAACAGCGCCATCGCCTCGAAATTCAGCCGGAACGAGCGGTTGTCCAGGTTGGTTGTGCCAACGGCGGCGATGGTATCATCGACGACGAATACCTTTTGGTGCAGAAAGCCGTCGGTATAGCGCATCACGCGTACCCCGGCCTCGCGCACCTCGTCGAAATAGGCGAAGGCCGCCAGCCAGGGAATGGTGTGATCGGCCTCGTCGGGTACCAGAAGGCGCACATCCACCCCGCGCAGCGCGGCGTGCTTCAGCGCCGCCAGAATGTCGAGATCGGGCACGAAATACGGCGAGGCGATCCAGAACCGGCGCTGTGCCGCTGTAATCGCGGCAAAGAACATCATCGCGCCGCTTTCGGTTCGGTCACCGGGCCCTGTGGCGACGATCAGGGCATTTGCATCCTGCGGGGCCAGTCTGGTCTCCCAAATGAGAAGATCGAGCAGATCCTCGCCCCGCGCCCAATGCCAGTCCTCGGCAAAGACCAGCTGGAGTTGCAGGACCGTGGGACCGGTGATTTCCAAATGAGTATCGCGCCAACGGCCCATCGCCGCGTCCTGGCCCAGATATTCGACGCCCACATTGTGGCCGCCGATATAGCCGGTATGCCCATCCACCACGACCGTCTTGCGATGGTTGCGATAATTGACCTGAAACCGGGTGTTGGGGCCGCGTTGCTTGCGCGGGTCGGCGATGTCGATTCCGGCGGCGCGCAGATCCTCGACATAGCTGTCCGACAAACGGTAGCTGCCGATGGCATCGGTCAGGAACCGCACCTTGACCCCGCGCCGGGACGCTGCGATCAGCCGGTCGCGCAGCTCCAGCCCCAGATCGTCGTCGCGCACGATATAGAACTGGATCAGCACATAGTGGCGTGCGGCATCGATGGCGGCAAAGAGCGCGGCAAATGTGGCCTCGCCATCGACCAGCAGCCGGGCGCCATTGCCCCGGCTGACCGCCATATGGGCGATCTTTTCAAAGGGGCGGGTGTTGACCATCACGCGGTCGGGATCGGGGGCGGTGGCATCAGCATGGGCGCGCAGCCCGGCCACCACCCGCTCACTCTCGCGCCGCGCTATACGGTAGCCGCGAAATCGGTGATGCCCCAGAAACATGTAAAGCGGCACCGAGGCCCAGGGCAGGGTGAGCAGGAACACCACCCAGCCGACCGCGCCCTGCGGCGTGCGCGCGGTGCGCGCCGCCTGCACCGCGCAGACGATCGACGCCCCGTAGAGGCAGAAGACGATCAGCGACAGAAGAGCGGTCCACATGTCAAAGCCTTAGCAGGCGCACGCGCGATGGCATAGCCCCGGATGCCGGTTCAGTCCTCGGCCCGCATCCTCTGTTCCAGCCGGGACAGGTCCGCGCGCAGCTCGGGCCGGATCGGGCCGGGGCGCGGCGTGTCGGCCAGCGTGGTGAACCAGGTCTCGGGGCGGGGCGCGTGGCGCTGTCGCTGCCACGTGAGGTCGCGCAGCACCGCCTCGACCTCGGGGGGCAGGCGGTCGGGGATCTCGGCGCCGCTGAGCGTGGCCCAGACCCCGGTCCAGGCGCGCGCCACGCTCCACGGGTTGTAGCCGCCGCCGCCCAGCACCAGCAGGCGCGGGCAGAGTGCCGCCAGTGCCCGCACCGTGTCCCGGTGCGCGCAGTTGGACAGCGCCAGCCGCGACAGCGGGTCCTCGGCCACCGCATCGGCGCCGCATTGCAACACCACCGCGTCGGGGCGGAAACCGGAGACCGCAGGCAGGATCAGCCGGTCGAGGATCAGCGCGAACTCGCTGTCATTCAGCCCGCGCCCCACCGGCAGGTTCAGCGCCGCGCCGCCGGCGTCCTCCTCGAGCGCGCCGGTAAAGGGCCAGCGCCGCGCCTCGTGGACCGAGACCATGCGCACCGTCTGCGACCCCTGAAAGGCCGAAGCGACCCCGTCGCAATGATGCGCGTCGATATCGACATAGGCGACGCGGGTGCAGCCCAGCCGTTGCAGCGCCAGGATCGCCAGCACCGGGTCATTGAGATAGCAGAAGCCGCCCGCGCGGTCGGCAAAGCCGTGATGGGTGCCGCCGCCGGGGTTGAACACGCGATGGCCCTGCGCCACCAGTTCGGCCCCCAAGAGCGAGCCGCCCGCCGCCGTGGCCGGGCGTCGGAACATCTCGGCAAAGACCGGGTTGGGCAGGGTGCCCAAACCGTGGCGGGTGCGGGTCTCCTCGCTCACCGCCTGTTCGGCCTCGGCCCGTTGCAGCGCGGCGATATAGTCGGGTGTGTGAAACGCGGTGAGCGCGGCCGGACGCGCGCGCGGGCTGGTGCGGTATTGGCCGGGTGCGAACCAGCCCAGCGCCCGGCATAGATCGATCACGGTGGACACGCGCGGGATCGCCAGCGGATGCACCGCGCCATAGGTCGAGCGACGATAGATCTCGGAACCGATGAACAGGGCCTCGGGCAGGGGGGCTGTCACGCGTTTGGGCCCTGCGCCTCGGGGTGGCCGTCCTTGGACATCAGCACCGCCACCGGGCGCAGCGCGGGGACATGGCGGAACACGATCAGCATGCAGACCGTGAGCGGCACGCTGAGAAAGGCACCGATCAGCCCCCAGACCGCCGTCCAGAAGGTCAGCGCCAGGATCACCATGAAGGTGGACATGTTCAGCGACCGCCCCAACAGCGCCGGGTCGAGGAAATTGCCGATCAGGAATTGCACCGTGCCGCAAAAGAAAACGATGACCAGAAAGGGCGTGATGGTGTCGAACTGCACCAGCGAGGCAAGCGCCGGAAAGATCACCGCCACGATGGACCCGATCGAGGGAATGAAGTTCAGCGCGAATGTCAGCACCGCCCAGGTCTCGGCAAACTCCAGCCCCAGCAGAGTGAACACGACATAGCTGATGCCGGCGGTCAGCAGGCTGACGAATGTCTTGACCCCTAGGTAACTTTGCAGATTGTGCGAGATCGCCTCCATCACCTGACTCATGTCCCGGCCCAGTTGAGGGTCACGGGCGGCCAGCAGCAGCTTGATGCCAAGCACCCGCCGCTCGGCCAGTAGGAACGCCACATAAAGCGAGACCAGCAGGAAGGTGTTGAGAAGCGAGGTGGCGCTGCCCAGCGCCGTCCGGGTCAGGGCAGACAGGTCAATGCGGATCAGGTTGTCGCGCACGAAACCGGTAACCTCTTCGCCCAAGAGTGCCGCAACCCGGGTCACCGCCTCGTCAAAGGCATTCTCGTAACTTGCGATGGCACGGGCGAATTGCGTGGCCTGCCCCCCAATCACCGCGATCATGACGAAGAGACCGGCAAGAACCACCGTGATCCCCGCCAGCGTGGTCAGCCAGACCGGCGCGCCGGTCGCGGCATGGACCCGGTCGCTGATCGCGGTGACCAGAACATAGACCAGAAAGGCCAGCGCCAGCGGGATCAGAAATCCCGCTCCGGCATAAAGCGCCAATACGGCGAGCGCCAGCAGGATGGCAATGTCGCGCAACTGGGCCAGCTGCGGGCGCGTCGGGGTGGGGGCGGGATCGGGCTGTGGCATGTCGCAGCCATGTTGCACGGACCTGCTCCCGGCTGCAATCGCGGACACCATTGCGGACAGGCAGGGCCGACTGTGCTGAGCGATGCGTCAGGTGCGCCGCCGGGACCTTCTGTTCCCGCGCGATCGTGGCACGGCTGGAACCCGGTACCACCAGCGGCTAGATTGACCCCATGACGCGTCCGGCGAATCCCTCCCTTCCCCTGCCGCTGCGCGCGGTCTGGCTGGCGTTGAGCCGGTTTCAGGCCAAAAGCGGTTTTGTCATGAGCAGCCATGTTGCGATGTCGATGATGATGGCGCTGTTTCCTTTCATCCTCTTTACCGTGGCGCTGGCGGGCAGTCTCAGCCAAAATCTGGTGACCGACGACCTGATCCAACTGATCTTTGGCACCTGGCCCGAACAGGTTGCCACCCCCATCGTGGCGGAGCTGAATGCGGTGCTGGAGGGAGCGAATTCGCGCGTCATGACGGTGGGCGGCGTGCTGGCGGTCTATTTTGCCTCGAACGGGGTGGATGCGGTGCGCGAGGCGATCTCGCGGGCCTATCACGACGCGGATACGCGGCCCTTCTGGAAGACCCGGCTGCTGTGCATCGGGATCGTGGTGGGGGGCGGTGCCATCGTGCTGGCGGTGGCCGCGTTCGAGGTGGCGATGCCGATCTATACCCGGCTGGTCACCGAGGCCCTGCCGGGAGAGGCGCCCGACTGGTTGTCGGTCGAGCGGCTGAGCTGGATTTTCGTGGTCGCGATGCCGGCGGGCGCGGTGCTGGCCTGCCATGCCCTCTTGCCCGCGCGGCGGCATCCGCTCAGGCGGATCCTTCCGGGGGTGGTGCTGACGCTGGTGCTCTGGGCCGGTTGCGGCTGGGGATTCTCTCTCTACATCGCGAATTTCGCCAGTTATTCAGCGACCTATGCCGGACTGGCTGGGGCGATGGCGGCGCTGATCTTTCTGTATCTGAATGCCGCGATCCTGATTCTGGGCGCCGAGTTCAACGGCGCCTTGATGGACTTGGCGGGCGAATAGGCTGAGAGCCGACTGCCTAGAAGCGGCCTTGATTGTGCCATCGGATCGGCAGAACCGCGTGGCAGGTTGACGGTTCATGGGCCAGAAGGCCCCTGCTGCAGGAGAAATCAGATGCCAGCTCTTTGCGATGGGGGCAGACATGCCCGCCTGTTCATGTTCCTGGATCAGCAAAGCCGGGCCGAGGCGATGGGCGCGCGGCTATTCGCGCAATCGCTGAACGCCGGCGATGCGCTGTGCCTGCTGTCGCGTGCTGCGGCGTCGTTTCAGCCACAACGGCTGAATTCTGGGTATTTGCCTGCGGCAGGAGCCGGAAAACAGATGTTTTCCGGGCCGTTTTCCGCGACGGAAAACGGCGCCCGCCTAGCCGCGAAAGCCGGTGGCCACCACAAACTTTTCGGAACTGTCCGAACGTGAGGCGGGCGGTTTCACGTTGGCGACCTTGGTGAATTTCTGCTTGAGCAGTTTTTGCAGATCACCCTCCGCCCCCCCGGCCAGTACCTTGGCCACGAACGTGCCACCTTCTTCGAGCACGTCAAAGGCCAGATAGGCCGCGGCCTCGCACAGTGCGATGATCCGCAGGTGATCGGTCTGCTTGTGGCCCGAAGACGAGGCCGCCATGTCCGACATCACCACATCCGCCTTGCCGCCCAGCCACTCCTTGATCCGGTCATCGGCACCGTCGTCGAGGAAATCGAGCTGATGGATCTCGGCCCCCGCGATCGGTTCGACCTCTTGCAGGTCGATGCCCAGCACCCGGCCCACGCGCTTGTCGCTGCGCTCGCCCAGCGCGTTGACGCGCTTGACCGCGACCTGGCACCAGCCGCCGGGGGCGCAACCGAGATCGACCACCCGGGCACCGGGCACCAGAAAGCGGAACTTGTCGTCCAGTTCTAGGATCTTGAACGCCGCGCGCCCGCGATAGCCTTCGGCCTGCGCCCGCTTGACATAGGGGTCGTTCAACTGGCGTTGCAGCCAGCGGGTCGAGCTGAGCTTGCGCCCGCGGGCGGTCTTGACCTTGACCTTCAGGTCACGCTGTCCGCGTCCGGATGTGTTCTTTGCCATGTCGTCTGGCCTCTCTTTCGCTCTGGGCGATACGGCGATTGGCCGCCGGATTCAAGCCGGACACGCCTAGAACGGTCCATCCTCCAGTACCCCGTCGGCGCTCATCTGCGCGTAGAGCAAGCCTTCGCGCAGGCCCCGGTCGGCCACCGACAGCCGGTTGGTGGGCCAGCATCGGAGCAGCGCCTGAAGAATGGCCGAACCCGACATGATCAGCGCATGGCGGTCCTCGCCGATACGCGGGTCGCGGCGGCGACCCTGCGGACCCAGGTCCAGATAACCCCGGATCACCTTGTCGATCTGCTCGCTGGTCATGCGAAGCCCGTCGACCTTGGTCCGGTCATACCGCTTCAGCCCCAGATGGCTGGCCGCCACCGTGGTGACGGTGCCGCTGGTGCCGACGATCTGGAACCGGTCACGGCCCAGTTGACTGCTATAGGGCACGAAATCGGCCAGCTGTTCTTCGAAGAACCAGCTCATCAGCGCAAAGCGCGCAGAATCGTCCTCGACATCGTTGAACTGGTCGCGCAGGGTCGCGACCCCCAGCGGCACGCTGATCCAGTCCACCACCTTTGCGGCGGGAAAGGGGCTCTCGGGCGGGTGAAACCCCGCATGCAGCCGCATGATGGCCGAGGGGCGGTCGCGGCGCGGCACCGATGTCAGGTCGATCCAGACAAGCTCGGTCGAGCCACCGCCGATATCCACCACCAGCAGTTGCTCCGAGCGGGTCGAGACCAGTGGCGCGCAGGAGATCACGGCCAGCCGGGCCTCTTCCTCGGGCTGGATGATCTCCAGTGTCAGACCGGTCTCGCGCTTTACATCGCGGATGAATTCACGCGCGTTCTTGGCGCGGCGGCAGGCTTCGGTCGCGACCAGCCTCATCCGGTGCACCTTGTTGCGCTTGATCTTCTGCTGGCAGATACGCAGCGCCTGTATGGTGCGCGCCATCGACGAGCGCGACAGACGACCTGTCCGTTCCAGCCCAGCTCCGAGTTGGACGGATTTAGAGAAGCTGTCCACCACATGGAAACCGCTGCCCTTGGGCTGGGCGATCAGCATGCGGCAACTGTTTGTGCCGAGATCGAGCGCCGCATAGAGGGCGTCCGGATCCGGCCGGTTCGGCGCGGGGCTTTCGACCGCTTTCGGGAACGCGCCCGCACCTTTGGGACGCTTGGGCGCCATGTTTCACGCCCTCCGATTTCGTGTTAGCTTGAACCTAGGATCCGTTCCCGCGCGGCGCAAGAGATTTCCCGGGGGCAGAGGGCAGAACCGTCATACAGGTTTAACAAAGCCGTGCGACTGCATCTGCTATCGCCGGCTGCCGTGCCGGCAGGGATTCTGCTGGCAAGCCATGGAGCACGCTATGAAAAACGACCGCAGCCTGACATTTGACGAGTTTGACGAGGCGATGAACCCGCGCCCCGAGGATTGCGATTTCGACCATGTCGTTGAAGAGGCGCTGTCGCGTCGTGGCTTCCTGGGCGGGGTGCTGGCAATGGGCGGGTTTGCGGCCCTTGGCGGTGCGGTTCTGCCGCGCGGGGCCGAGGCCGCGACCAACCGCTTTGCCTTTGAGGCTGTGGCAGCCTCGACCGCGGACGAGATCGTGGTGCCAAAAGGGTTCAAGGCCGAGGTTCTGGTGCGCTGGGCCGACCCGCTGTGGTCGGATGGGGTGGCCTTCGATCAGGCCACGCGCGGCACCGCCGCCAGCCAGGCGCGCGCCTTTGGCGACAATACCGACGGGATGGAGGTGTTCCATCATCAGGGTCGCACCCTGCTGGTGGTGAACAACGAATACACCAACCGCGAGATCATCTGGGGCAACCGCGCCGAGGGCAAGGCCGAGACCGATGACGACGTGGAAAAGGGTCTACTGGCCCATGGCGTAACCGTGGTCGAACTGGCCCATGACGGCAGCCATTGGCAGGTGGTCACCGACAGCCCCTATAACCGCCGCATCACGCCGCGTACCGAGATGTCCCTGACCGGCCCCGCCGCAGGCCACGACCTGATGAAAACCGCCGCTGATCCGACCGGCACGGTCACCTTCGGCACCTGGAACAACTGCGGCTCGGGCACCACCCCCTGGGGCACCTATCTGGCCTGCGAAGAGAACTTCAACGGCTACTTCTCCGCCGCTGACGAGGCGCATGAGGTTTCGGCGGAATTGGCGCGCTATGGTGTCTCGTCCAAGGACTGGGGCTATGGCTGGGCGCGCGTGGACGACCGCTTTGACGTTGCAAAGAATCCCAACGAACCCAACCGTGCCGGTTACGTGGTCGAGATCGACCCGCGCGACCCGAATTCGACACCCAAGAAGCGCACCGCGCTGGGCCGCTTCAAGCACGAGAATGCCGAATGTGTCGTAAATCGCGACGGGCGTCTGGTGATCTATATGGGCGATGACGAGCGGGGTGAATTCCTCTACCGCTATGTCTCGGACGGGGTCTATGCTGCCGGTGTCGATACCGACGAGCTGATGGAAAATGGCACGCTTTACGCGGCCAAGTTCGACGCGTCGGGCAGGGGTATGTGGCTGGCGCTGACGCCCGAGGCCACCGGCATGAGCCAGGCCGAAATCTGCATCCATACCCGGATCGCGGCCTCGAAAATGGGTGCCACCACCATGGACCGCCCCGAATGGGTCACCGCCAATCCGAACGCGGACGAGGTCTATTGCGCGCTGACCAACAACAAGAACCGCGGCGTCAAGCCAAACAAGGGCGGCGACGAGACCCCGGCCGAAGGGCCCAATCCGCGCGAAAAGAACAACTATGGCCAGATTGTGCGCTGGCGCCCGGAAGGCGGCGACCATACCGCCGAAGGCTTCGACTGGGATCTGTTCGTGCTGGCGGGAAACCCGACGGTGCATTCCGATGCCAATGCGGGGTCACAAAACGTCAACGCGGGCAACATGTTCAACTCGCCCGACGGGCTGGCATTCGACAGCAACGGGCTGCTCTGGATCCAGACCGACGGCAAATACTCGAACGAGGGTGATTTCGCCGGTCAGGGCAACAACCAGATGCTGGCGGGCGATCCGGTGACCGGTGAGATCCGCCGCTTTCTGGTCGGCCCGCGCGAGGCCGAGATCACCGGCCTGTGCTGGTCGGCCGACCGCCGCACTATGTTCGTGGGCGTGCAGCATCCGGGTGAGGATGGCGACAGCCACTGGCCCGATGGTGGTGACAGCGTGCCGCGTTCGGCCATCATCGCCGTTACGCGTGAGGATGGCGGCCTGGTCGGCTGACACACCTCACTGTGCGAACAAGAGCCCCGGGCGCCACAAGGCCCCGGGGATTTTCGTGACATGATCATTGCTCATCATCTTGCTGAAGAATTCGGGAAGGCACGGGCAGGCGATCCGCGCTAAGCCGTGACTCGCGGAAGGTCCGAAAACGACAAAGGTCGCTGCACATCGCGCACGTGTCGAAATCGGACCGACCCCGCCCCATATTGACCGCTAGAACCGGCTCACCGGATCAGGAGGAATCGACTGCATGCCCGAGGTTACCATCGTCTACTGGCGGGACATCCCGGCTCAGGTCATCGTCGGCAAAGGCCGCCGCGGCGCCAAGCGTCAGTTGGGGGAACGGTTCGAGCAGGCCATCGACCGCGCCGCGATGAAAGTGGGCGCGCAGGACACCGATGCCTATCTGGCCGAGTGGCGCAAGGCCGAACCTTACGAGGTTGCCGGTGACCCGGCGGATATCGTCGAGGCCGAGGCCCAGCGTCTGGAACGGGAATACGATCGCGACCGCATCAAGGCGCTGATTGCAAACGACGGTTGGGCATGAGCCCGCAGAGCATATGGGAGGCCGTGATGGCTTTGCTGAACTTCAAGAAACGCGAGACGGTCGAGAACGGCCCCGTGAACCCCACCGTCGAGGCCTTTCTCAAGGATTACTCGATCGAGGTGATGCCGCGCACCGCGGAAAAGGTCGAGGATTTCCGCGCCCTGCTGCCCGATGGCACCCGCGTCTATATCGCCCATATCGAGGGCACGCCGATCGAGGATATGGTGGCAACCGCCAAGCGGCTGGCCGCCGAGGGCTATCCGGTGATGCCGCATTTCCCGGCGCGTATCATCAAGGATGCCAAGACGCTGGAAAACTGGATCGCCATGTATCAGGGCGAGGCCGGGGTCGAGCAGGCGCTGCTGCTGGCAGGTGGCGTGGCAGAGCCGCATGGCGACTTCCACTGCTCGATGCAACTGATGGAAACCGGCCTCTTTGACAAGGCAGGGTTCAAGCGTCTGCACGTCGCAGGCCACCCCGAGGGCAACAAGGACATCGACCCCAAGGGCGGCGATGCCAATGTGATGGACGCGCTGCGCTGGAAGCAGAAATTCAACGAGACCACCGATGCCCAGATGGCACTGGCAACGCAGTTCTGTTTCGAGGCCAAGCCGATCATCGCCTGGGCGAACGGGCTCAAGGATGCCGGCATCGACCTGCCGATCCATATCGGCATCGCGGGCCCGGCCAAGCTGCAGACCCTGATCAAGTTCGCCATCGCCTGCGGCGTCGGCCCTTCTCTGAAAGTGCTGCAAAAGCGCGCGATGGACGTATCCAAGCTGCTGCTGCCCTATGAACCCAATGATGTCGTGACCGAACTGGCCGCCCACAAGGCCGCCAACCCCGATTTCAACATCACCAATGTGCACTTCTTCCCGCTGGGCGGCATCAAGACCAATGCCACCTGGGCGATCAATAACGGCGGTGCCAGCACCCGCCCCGTAAACCCGACCTGAAAGGCCAGACATGACCCGCACCATCGTTGAAAGCAAAACAAAAACCGCGATCATCGGCTTTGACCAGCCGTTCTGCGTGATCGGCGAGCGGATCAACCCCACGGGCCGCAAGAAACTGGCCGCCGAGCTGGAAGCGGGCGATTTCTCGACCGTGGAAAAGGACGCCATCGCCCAGGTTGCCGCCGGGGCCACCGTTCTCGATATCAACGCGGGTGTTGTCTATAACTCCAACCCCAACCCCAACGAGACCGAACCGCCGCTGATGCGCAAGATCGTCGAGCTGGTGCAGGGGCTGGTCGACGTGCCGCTGTGCATCGACAGCTCGGTGCCCGGCGCGCTCGAGGCCGGTCTGGCGGCGGCTGAGGGTCGGCCGCTGCTGAACTCGGTCACGGGTGAAGAGGAACGGCTGGAGCAGATCCTGCCGCTGGTCAAGAAATACAACGTGCCCGTGGTGGCGATCTCGAACGACGATACCGGCATCTCCGAAGACCCCGATGTGCGCTTTGCCGTCGCCAAGAAGATCGTGCAGCGCGCCGCCGATTTCGGCATCCCGGCCCATGACATCGTGGTCGACCCGCTGGTGATGCCGATCGGTGCCATGGCAACCGCCGGTCAGCAGGTCTTCGCCCTGGTGCGCCGCCTGCGCGAGGAACTGGGCGTGAACACCACCTGTGGTGCGTCCAACATCTCGTTCGGCCTGCCCAACCGGCACGGCATCAACAACGCCTTCCTGCCGATGGCGATGGGTGCGGGCATGACCAGCGCGATCATGAACCCGGTGGCGCTGCCGGTGACGCAAAAGGCCATCGCCGAAAAGCGTGAGGCCGTCGCCGCCGCCGGCATCATCCTGCCCGAGGGCATGGATGACGAGACCTTTGTGACCATGTTCGGTCTGGGCTCGACCCTGCCGCGCGCGGGGAAAGAGATGGAGGCCATCCGGGCCGCCAACCTGCTGACCAATAACGACCCCCACGGCGCCGAATGGATCCGCTCCAACAAAGCGCCCGCGGCCGAGGGGGACGAAGGCCGGGGTCGGGGTGGCCGCGCCGGAGGCCGTCGCCGCCGCGCCTGAGCGCCTGCCAGATAACAGTCGAAAGGCCGGGCGGGATGCCCGGCCTTTTGCATTCTGGCCAAGGGGTTGATTTTTGCGACGTCAGGCCAAAGACTGATCCCCGGAACACGCGCGCCGATCCCTGCAAAGGTTGGATATGGCACCTGACAAAACCCTGACTCTCGCCGACGCGGACCTGAGCCTGTCGCTGTCGAAGAGAAAATACCTGTCCCGCTTGCAAGAGCAGCAGTTGCTGCTGTCCCGCATCCAGCAGGCCTATCTGTTTCATGGGCACAAGGCGGTGCTGGTGTTCGAGGGCTGGGATGCGGCTGGCAAGGGTGGTGCCATTCGCCGGATCAGCCAGGCGCTCGACCCGCGCAGTTTCAAGGTCTGGCCGATCGGGGCGCCCCGCAATTATTACCTCAACCGCCACTACCTGTTGCGCTTTTTCGAGCGCCTGCCGCCCGAGGGCGCCATCAGCGCCTTTGACCGCAGCTGGTACGGCCGCGTTCTGGTGGAACGGATCGAGGGGATGACGCCCGAACACCGATGGCGCGCGGCCTATCGTGAGATCAACGAGTTCGAACGAATGCTGATCGACGATGGCACCCGCATCGTCAAACTGTTCTTTCACGTCTCGGCCGACGAGCAGATGCGCCGGTTCGAGGAGCGTCTGCGCAATCCGCTCAAACGCTGGAAACTGACCTACGAGGATTTCCGCAACCGCGCTCGCTGGACCGAGACCGAAGAGGCGGTGAACGAGATGTTCGCCCGTACCTCGACAGCGCGCGCACCCTGGACGCTGATCCCCGCCAACAACAAGAAATATGCCCGTGTCGCAGCGCTCAGGGCGGTGACGGCGACGCTGGCGCAGGGGGTGGACCTGAACCCGCAGCACCTGGACCGCCGCACGATTGAGGCGGCCGATCAGCATCTGAACGTGGAACAGGACCTGATAGACAGCCTGCGCGCCCGGACCGAGTGAGGGCAGGTGCTCAGGGTGCTGTGCGCCCGATTTCGCCGCTGTCGAGCACCGGGGCCGCATCCATGTCCTCGGCATCCAGCATCGCGGCGACCCGTTCCAGCGCCGCCACCAGCATCGCCTGTTCCCAGTCCTGCATCGCCAGGAACCGGCTGACGTAGCGTTGTTGCAGCGGGTCGGGGGCAGTGGCCAGCGTTTGCTGCCCAAGATCGGTGATCAGGATGTCGGTCTGGCGCCGGTCAGATTGCGACTTTTCACGCTGTACCATGCCTCGGGCAACCAGCTTGTCCACCAGCACGGTGACGGTGGCCTGGCTGACGCGCATCCGGTTCGAAATGGCGGTGGCGGTACTCTGGCCGGTTTCGCCCACCACTTGCAGCACCCGCAGTTGCACCGCCGTCAACCCGGCCGATTGCGCCAGCTCGCGCCCGAACATGTCGGTGGCGCGCAGGATGCGGCGCAAGGCGATCAGGCTGCTGTCGATCCGGTTCATGAGGACTCCTCGCGCAATTGATCCAGAATGGCAATTTCACCAAGGGATGACAAGCGGGCGGTATCGAGTATCCAACGATAAACTAAGTTTTTGCCGCAACCGCATTGGTGGAAATTGTGAAATATGCGCACAATAATAGGAGAGATTTGAATTGTGCGGATCTGTATGATACTTAGTCAATCGAAGCTTTTAGAGGAGTCACTGATGAAGCATTCCCTGGACCTGTTCGAGCAACCCATTCCCGTGCTGCGCGCACCCGTGCAGCAGGATGGAGCGGCCGTTGCCGCCCTGGCCCATTGCGACAAGCAGGAACTGGTGGGAACGCTTCTGGGCGATCTGGCAGGGTGCGATGATTTCGTCGAAACCTCGGTCGTGGCCGAGCTTGACGGCGAGGTTGCCGGCGCGGTGCTGGCCTATATCCTGCCTTATGATCCGCAGACGCTGTTTGTCTGGCAGGTCAACGTGGCAGAGAACGAAGAGGGCAAGGGGTTGGCATCGCTGATGCTGGGGCAATTGCTGCGGCGCGAAGCCTGTGTCGGGGTGACCCGTGTGCAGACGGCGATTCCGGCCAGTGACGAGATATCATGGGCGTTGTTCCGCCGCTTTGCCGGTTGGCAGCGGACGCGCATGCGAATCGAGCCTTATGTGACGCAGGCCCTGTCTCCGTTCCGGCGCAACGAAGCCGAAAACCTGATCACCATTGACCTCACCGAACCACTTGGCCAGGCCGCCTGATCGCCTGTGTCTTGTCCGCCATTTTTTGAGGCTGCGTAATACTGCGCGGCGAAAGCCACGGGGCGTTTTGTTGCAGGCGCCCTGAGCCATGCCGGGCACGTAAGAAGGATAGAAATTTTTGAGGTGAGAAATCCCCCATAAGCGTCCGATTTATGAGGATTTTGGCTCCGGCGGTAGGGATCGAACCTACGACCAATTGATTAACAGTCAACTGCTCTACCGCTGAGCTACGCCGGAACGGTGCGGGCCGTATAGCAATCCCGATTCACCGCGTCCAGAGGGGGGAGAGAAAATTCGTCGAATTTTCTCGGGCGTTCAGGATCGACGGTGAAACCGGGCCGACACCGCCAGTTTGCCCTCGGGCGCAACCCGGTCGCGGCCGGTCAGATCGACCAGATGGGCGAACACGTTCCGGGTGGCAGCGGGCAGCAGCGCAGCGGGTGTTTCTGTGTAGATGCGCCGCGCCAGCGCCTCGGCGGTGGCGGGACCGTCGGCCAGCGCCGCGAGGATCGCGTCTTCGCGCCCCAGGCGGTGACTGATCAGCCAGTCGAGGCGCGCCCCTGGCTCGGTCACGGCGGCACCATGGCCCGGATGGAACAGCCTCCAATCGCGGGCGCGCAGGTCGCGGCAGGCGGTCATGAAATCGGTCAGGTCGCCATCGGGGGGCGAGACCAGCGAACTGGCCCAGCCCATCACGTGATCGGCGGTAAAGCACACATCCTGCCAGGCCAGCGCGATATGATTGCCCAGATGGCCCGGCGTATGGATTACCTCCAGCTGCCAGCCGTCGCCTTCGATCCGTTCGCCATCGGCGATCGTCTGGTCGGGGACAAAACTGGTGTCGATACCCTCGCCACCGCCAGCCAGCCCCTGCGCCGCCAGCGCGCGCATCACCGCGCTGCGCCCGGCCTCGGGCCCACCAAAGGCCAGAACCGGCGCGCCGGTGCGCTCGGACAGCGGGCGCGCCAGAGGCGAGTGATCCAGATGCGTATGGGTGACCACAATATGGCTGATGCTCTCGCCGGGTCCTAGCGCGTCCAGAATCGCTTCCAGATGCGCCTCGCTCAGCGGGCCGGGGTCGATCACCGCCAGCTCTCTTGTGCCCACCAGATAGGTATTGGTGCCGCGATAGGTCATCGGCGAGGGGTTTGGCGCCACGATCCGCCTTATCCCGGGCTCCAGCTCGATGGGGGTGCCGATGGGCGGGTCGAATTCGTCGGGCGGCTGGGTCATCTGTCTCTTTTTCTCGCTCTGGCACCGGGGTAGGTTTAGCCATGACATTCCGCTGGCTCAAACACTATATGCCACGCAGCCTCTATGCCCGTGCGGCGATCATCATCGTCGTACCGGTCATCGCGGTCCAGATCGTGGTTTCTGTCGTGTTCCTGCAACGGCATCTGGAGGATGTGACCACCCAGATGACGCTGACCGCCGTGCGCGAGATCGAGCTGATCATGGGGCAGGTCACCGAGACCGAAACCCATGCCCAGGTTCAGGTGCGGCTGCGGCCGGCTCTCGACGCCTTGCAGGTCAGTCTGCGATTCGTGAATGACGGCGACGTGCCCTCAGACGATCTGCGACCCTGGTATGACTATACCGGCCGACAGGTAGAACACGTTCTGCGCAGCAGGGTGCAGGATGTGATCGCGGTGGAACTGCCCGATACCCGGGTGGTGCGGCTCTATCTGGGCAGCGCGCTGGGTCCGGTCGAGCTGATCTTCGACCGCCGCCGCATGTCGCCCGCCGCGCCGCACCAGCTGATCGTGACGATGGTGGCCTTTGGTCTGTTGATGACCGTGATTGCCTTTCTCTACATGCGCAACCAGCTGAGGCCGGTCAAACGGTTGGCGGATGCGGCGCAGGCTTTTGGCCGGGGGCACACGGTTCCCTATTATCCCTCGGGCGCCATCGAGGTACGGGCAGCCGGCAGTGCCTTTCTGGACATGCGGGCCCGGATCGAACGGCAGATCGAACAGCGCACCCTGATGCTCTCGGGGGTCAGCCACGATCTGCGCACGCCGCTGACCAGGTTGAAACTGGGACTGGCGATGATCGACGAAGAGGATGCCGCGCCCATGTTGCAGGACGTGGCCGAAATGCAGCAGATGCTGGACGCGTTCCTCGATTTTTCGCGCGGAGTGTCGGAAAGCGCGCCGGAAAAGGTCGATCCCGTCGCCTTGCTGAAGCAGGTGGTGGAGGATGCCCGTCGCGCCGATCGCAATGTCGCGCTGGTCGCCTGCGAGGTGCCCGAGGGGGATACCGTCACCTTGCGGCCCACGGCCGTCCGCCGCGCGGTCGAGAACCTGATTACCAACGCGGTCCGCTATGGAACCCGAGTCGAAGTCAGTCTGGCGGTGACGCCAAAGTTTCTGCGCATCCGGGTCGAGGATGACGGCCCCGGAATTCCAGCGGACAAGCGCGCCGAGGCCGTGAAACCGTTCCAGCGGCTGGATACGTCGCGCAACCAGAACCAGGGCGGCGGTGTGGGCCTGGGCCTTGCCATCGTTGCCGATATAGCGCGCGCTCATGGCGGCGCACTCCGGCTGGGTGACAGTGAACGGTTGGGAGGGCTCTGCGCCGATATCGTGATCGGACGCTGACCGGACGAATGCGGAGAATGTGGTAGGCCCGGCAGGATTTGAACCCGCAACCAAAGCGTTATGAGCGCTCTGCTCTAACCGTTGAGCTACAGGCCCGCCATGGGCCATGCCTAACACGATCCGCTCCCGCGTCAAGCCTGACCGTTGCATGCGCGGGCACAATCGAATAACCCCCGCGCAAGCAATCGTGAGGATGGACCGATGACAGCGGGCAAGAACGGCATCACCTATGCCGAGGCAGGTGTGGACATTGATGCGGGCAACGCGCTGGTGGACCGGATCAAGCCGGCCGCCAAGCGCACCAACCGCCCCGGCGTGGCCAGCGGACTGGGCGGGTTCGGCGCGCTCTTCGACCTCAAGGCGGCCGGATATCAGGACCCGATCCTGGTCGCGGCCACCGATGGTGTCGGCACCAAGCTGCGCATCGCCATCGACACTGGCCTGGTCGACGGGGTTGGCATTGACCTCGTTGCCATGTGCGTCAACGATCTGGTCTGCCAGGGTGCCGAGCCGCTGTTTTTCCTTGATTATTTCGCGACCGGCAAGCTCGAAACCGATACCGCCGCCCGCATTATTGAAGGTATCGCCGAAGGCTGCGTACAGTCCGGCTGCGCCCTGATCGGCGGCGAAACGGCTGAAATGCCGGGCATGTATCCGGCAGGCGATTTCGATCTGGCGGGCTTTGCCGTCGGCGCGATGGAGCGCGGCGCCGCGCTGCCCGAAGGCGTGGCAGAGGGGGACGTGCTGCTGGGCCTCGCCTCGAACGGGGTGCATTCCAACGGCTATTCGCTGGTGCGCAAATTGGTCGAGATCTCGGGTAACAGCTGGGAATCGGACTGCCCCTTTGGCCCCGGCAAACTGGGCGAGGCGCTGCTGGCGCCGACCCGGCTCTATGTGCGCCAGGTTCTGGCCGCGATCCGCGCCGGTGGCGTGCATGCGCTGGCTCATATCACCGGCGGCGGCCTGACCGAGAACCTGCCGCGGGTCCTGCCCGAGGGCATGGGCGCTACCATCGACCTGAACAGCTGGGATCTGCCGCCGGTGTTTCGCTGGATGGCCGAAACCGGCGGCGTTGCCGAGGCCGAGATGCTCAAGACCTTCAACTGCGGCATCGGCATGATCGTGGTCTGCGCAGCAGACCGGGCCGAGGCGCTGACCGAGCTGCTGATGGCCGAGGGCGAGACCGTTGCCCGCATCGGCACCGTCACCACCACGCCCGGCATCGCCTATGCGGGCAAGCTGCTGTGAGCGCAAAGCGCGTCGCTATCCTGATCTCGGGCGGCGGGTCGAACATGGTCACGCTGGTCGACAGCATGACCGGCGACCATCCGGCGCGGCCCTGTCTGGTGCTGTCCAATGACGCAAACGCGGGCGGGCTGGCCAAGGCCGCCGCGCGCGGCGTGCCGACGGCGGTTGTCGATCATCGCCCCTATGGCAAGGACCGAGCCGCGTTCGAGGTCGAACTGATCAAGCCGATCCTCGACGCGGGGGCCGATATCGTCTGCCTGGCCGGCTTCATGCGGGTACTGACCGCCGGTTTCACCGACCGGTTCCAGGGTAGGATGTTGAACATCCACCCCTCGCTGCTGCCCAAATACAAGGGGCTGCACACCCATGCCCGCGCCCTGGCGGCAGGCGATACCGAACATGGCTGCACCGTGCACGAGGTGACCTCGGAACTTGACGATGGCCCGATCCTGGGTCAGGCCCGCGTTGCCATCGAACCCGGCGACACGCCCGAGACACTGGCCGCAAGAGTGCTGACCTGGGAGCACAAGCTCTATCCGGCGGTCCTGCGCCGCTTTGCCGGTGGTGACCGCAGGCCGGTCTGGCTGCCCTGACGCAGGGACGTGCGCGCCATAGGGGGTTTGCAGAGCAGGGGTGTTGGCCCTAAGGTGAGCGAAACCGACCCGTTCCGGGGGCACGGGCGGAACCAAGGAAAAGAACAAGATAAAAACCGTATGAAGACCCTGACAACCACTCAAGAACTGGCCGCGTTCTGTACGGCGGCCGCCAGCCAACCTTATGTGACCGTCGATACCGAGTTTCTTCGGGAGCGGACCTATTACTCGAAACTCTGCCTGATCCAGCTGGCCTATCCCGGTGACGGCGACGACTGCGCCGTTCTCGTCGATCCGCTGGCCGAGGGGCTGGAGCTGGATCCGCTTTATGCGCTGTTCCGCGATACCTCGGTGGTCAAGGTGTTCCATGCCGCCCGGCAGGATCTTGAAATTTTCTGGGTGGATGCGGGGGTGTTTCCCGAACCGCTGTTCGACACCCAGGTCGCGGCCATGGTCTGTGGCTTTGGCGAGCAGGTCGGATACGAAACGCTGGTACGCAAGATCTGCCGGCAGGGGCTGGACAAGACCTCGCGCTTTACCGACTGGTCGCGCCGTCCGCTGACCGATGCGCAGAAAACCTATGCCCTGGCTGATGTCACACATCTGCGCCAGATCTATGAACACCTTGCCGCCGATCTGGCCAAGACCGGGCGCAGCCATTGGGTTGCCGAGGAATTGCGCACGCTGACCGATCCGGCAACCTATGACATTCGCCCCGAAGAGGCCTGGCGCCGCATCAAGACCCGCACCAACTCGGGCAAGTTCCTGGCGGTGGTGCGCGAACTGGCGCAGTTCCGCGAAAGCTATGCCCAGGACAACAACGTGCCGCGCAACCGGGTGTTCAAGGATGACGCGCTGATCGAGCTGGCCTCGACCAAGCCGCGCACACATGCCGATCTGGGCGGTTCGCGGCTCTTGTTGCGCGAGGCGCGCAAGGGGGCCATTGCCGACGGTATTCTGGCGGCCGTGGGGCGCGGGATCGACTGCCCGCCCGAGCGGATGCCCAAGGTGAAGAACGGGCGCGAGAACCTGCAGGTGAACCCGGCGCTGGCCGATCTGTTGCGGGTGCTGCTGAAGGCCAAGACCGAGAATGTGGGCGTTGCCGCCAAGCTGATCGCCAACAGCGCCGAGCTGGACCTGATCGCGGCCGGCGAACGCGACGTGCCGTCGCTGACCGGTTGGCGGCTGGAAGTGTTCGGCGCCGATGCGCTACGGTTGTGTCAGGGCGAGATCGCGCTGGCCGCCAAGGGTCAGAATGTCGAGGTGGTGTCGCTGTAGCGCCAGCGTCGCCCGCCCGTATCCGAACAATCGCTCTGCCCGAGACGCTGCCGTCGGGCCTTAGCGGCGCCGGGTTTCCAGAGCACCTTCCTTCGCCTCGACCCGGATCACCTTGATCCCGGCCAGATCCTGACGGGACACGCTGACCGCTTCGCGGATGGTGCGGGTCTGGACCGGGCCCTGTGGGGTCGCGTCCTCGGGATAGACCACACGGAACGCATAGGCGAGGATGCCGGCCTCGGTATTCTCGGGCGTCACGATCGGGCGCAGTTCGGTATCAAAGCCGCCCTGCCGGTTGGCAACGCCGACGACCGAAATGATGGCCCCCGTGGTGGTGGGCTCGACTTTCAGTTCGGTCACCTGTGTGATCAGGATGCTGCGGTCCTTGGGGTCGGGGCGCGCAAAAAGCCCCTTGCCGGAACTGTTGGGGATCAGCGGGTTGACGTCTTCGGCCGCAGCGGCCTCGACCGGTGCCGGGGTCGAGGGGCCGAACCAGTTCGACGGATTGACCCGCGAGTCGCGCCAGCCGCCACAGGCCGTCAGCACCGATCCGGCGGTCACGAGAGCAATCAGTGGTTTCAGCATGGGGTGCCCCGCAAGTCCTTGGTGTTTTCCTGTCTATCGGTTAGCGCATCGCGGCACGCTTGAAAAGCCATGGCAGGTCTGGACACCGGGTCGGACGGAGCTTAGGTCACTGCTGACCCGCATATGACCTGAGCAGGAGCGAGACATGGCCAGCCCCGCCTTCGAGGAGATTGTCGAGGATTTCGAGTTTCTCGACGATTGGGAAGACCGCTATCGCCATGTGATTGAGCAGGGCAAGGCGATGGACCCGCTGGACGAAGCGCTGAAGGTACCTGCCACACGTGTACATGGTTGCGCCAGCCAGGTCTGGCTGCATCCGGTGATCGAAGATGGCGTGTTCCGCTTTGACGGGGACAGCGATGCGATGATCGTACGCGGTCTGATCGCGGTCTTGCGCGCGCTCTATAACGGGGTGCCGGTGGCCGAGGTGGCGCGGATCGACGCGCGCACCGAGCTGGCGCGGCTGGGGTTGAACGACCATCTGTCGGCGCAGCGCTCGAACGGGTTGCGATCCATGATCGAGCGGATTCGCGAAACGGCTGCCGCCGCCGCGTAATCCGCGTCACGCAAGGTCGGCCAGACAGGCTTGATCCCGTAGGCGGAGTTTTTCAAGGAAATCCCGCAACAGCGTCACCCGGCGCGGGCGAAAGCTTTCGCCAGTCCTTTCATAACCCTCGATGCGCGTAACGTGAAAGCTGCGAAAATCCTGTCGCTTGCAGCACCAGGCCAGCAGCATCACGCTGCGGTCATGATAGGACAGCGCCAGCGGATAGATACGGCGCCGGGTCCGGTCCTGTTTCAGGTCGCGATAACCGATGTCCAGCGCCTCTTCGGCCCACATCGCCTCGCGCAGCAGGGTCATGTCGATGGTGGGTGTCGCGGGGGTGATCAGGCGTTGCACCAAGTTGACTGCGTGCATGGCCTGACGTTGCTGGCGTTCGGGCAGGGTGGCCAGAATCTTGACCAGCGCGTCGCTGGCCGCCTGGGCCAGGTCGGCATCGCCGCGCTGCGTCACATCAGCAAGCCCCAGTGTCAGGGCCTCGATCTCGATCTGGGTAAAGGTCTGCGGGGGAAGGGCCGGGTCCTCGACCATGGTATAGCCAAGCCCCGCCGCGCCCTCGATCCGGGCGCCCGCTGCCCGCAAACTGTCAATGTCGCGATAGATCGTGCGCTCGGACACCTCCATCGCGGCGGCAAGTCGCGCGGCGGTCACCGGCGGGCGCAACCCCCGGATCAGGTGCAGCAGTCGGAACAGGCGGTCGGTTTTGGGCATGGCAGAGTATGGCCGGAAACATCCTGACAGGAACTGGCAAGAGGGTACGGGCACATAGGGGCATCATCAACCCGACATGTCAAAGGTCAAAAACATGCCAACGCTCTACTACTCGCCAAATACCCGTGCCTCGCGCGTGATCGCACAGCTGATGCTGATGGGAAAACTGGATCAGGTCGAGGTGGTCACTGTCGAGGTTCCGCGCTTTGACGGCAGCGGGCGGCGCGACCCGCGCAATCCCCACCCCGAAGGCAAGGTTCCCTTTCTGGTCACCGATGAAGGTGAAGAGGTGCGCGAAAGCGCGGCCATCATGATGTATCTGGACGAACTGTTCGACCAACCCCTGAGCCCCGCCATCGGCGCGCCCGCGCGTGGCGCTTACCTCAGCTGGATGGCCTATTCGGGCGGGGTGCTCGAACCGGTTCTGGTGGCCGCCTTTTCCGGGCTGGATCACCCGGCGCTGACCGAGACCTTTCGCGGCATGGGTGAGGTCTGCGCCGTGCTGGAGAGGGGGGTGAAAGATCAGCCGTACCTGCTGGGCGACACGGTGAGTGTCGCGGATATCCTGCTGGCCTCGCCCTTTCAGTGGGCGCCGCACCTGATGCCCGACACCCCGGCGATCAAGGCCTGGGTCGAGCGCGTCGGCAACAGCCTGGATGGTGGGGCAATCGCCGCTTACGAGGCCCGCGCCATGGCAGCACTAGGTACGCGGAAAGAGGCCTGAGCAAGGAGCGCGCGGCGTTAGTCGCCGCGCGCGACACTGCCTGCCCAGTCGGCCAGCGTGGTTTCCAGGTCGCCATAGCCGGTGAAACGACGTTCGAATGCAAGGCCCAGCCGCTCGGCACAGGCACGCGCCTTTTCTGTCAAGGCCGCATCGTCGGTCTGGGCCTGGTAAACCAGCTTGGTGTAATTGCCGAACATCATCGGGATCAACTCGGGGTGGCGGTCGAACCCCATCGGTTTCCAGACAAAGGCATCGAATTGCCGGACCAGGAAATCTGTCAGGTAAAAGGCGGTGATCTCGTCCTGAGAGACCTCGGCGAAGCGCGCGTTGCCCTCGAAGAAGGAATAGCAATGCGGACCCTTGACCATCTCGACCCCCATACGCGCGCAGGCGGCCTCGAGCAGGCCGCCGGTGCCGCAATCGGCATAGACGACGAAGATATGCTGATATGTGCCGCGGTGGCGGGCGACCGCCTCTTCGACGGCGGCGGTGATCCGTTCGGGATAGACATGCAGGATGGCGGGCAGACAGGTCAGGTCCATATGGGTCCAGCCGTTACGGTCCCGCAGGTCCAGAATCTCGCGCGCCAGGGCGCCGCAGGCAATGAGCAGCACCCGCGCCCCGCCGGTGGTCAGGCTCAGGCCGCTGCGGGTCAGCTGGGCGTCATCTGGGGCGGTGTTCATATCGGGCGCCTTTACTGGTTGCAGTGGCGGCAGAATGCCCGGCGCCGTTGCGGAAAGGCAAGTGCGGCTGCGACAGGTCGTGTCAGGCCACCGACAACAGCGCCTCGTGCTGGCGGATGGCGGGCCGCGCCAGCGGGCCATAGCTGGCAAGGCCAATCGCCGCCAGTTCCGGGAACAAAATCAGGATTTCATCGCGCGCGGCCTGTTCCAGACCGGACCAGCCCATCTGGCCGGGATGAAAGCTCTCGGTTGCGCAGCCTTCGGCCCAGATGATTTCATGTCGGTCGAACAGCAGATGGATATAGGTGACCTCGCCACCCGGCGCGACAAGGATGTCGCGCGCATTGACCAGATGCTTGGCGGTGACCAGCGCCTGGGCATGGCCGGTGATCAGTTCGGCCCGCCAGCCTTCGATCAGCATCCTGTGCTGAGGTGACACGATCAGGTCGCGGCGGTTGTCCAGCGCCCCGGCGCGGATCAGGATCGGGGCCAGCGCACCGGTGGCGCGCACGGTCGTATGCCCGACCCAGCGCAGCGGCTGATCGCCATGGTCGAGTGTGCGGATCAGGTCACCGGGCTTTAGCTCTTCGATCAGGCGCGGACCCTGGGCGGTGTCAATGATGGTGCCGGGAGTGAAGCAGGTCACCAACTGCCAGTCCTGCCGATTTGCGGTCAGGCCGGAATAATTGGCGCCTCCGCCGGTGACGGCGTCAAGCGTGATCGACTCGATGATTCCGGCCTCGAGCGCGGCCTGGTCGGCATTGGCGTTGAATTCGGGCACCAGATAGGTGTTGCCGCTCACGTCCTGTGCCAGCACGGCAGTGATGATCGCGGTGCTGCCATCGGTATAGGTGATGGTGGCATCGTAAATCGCGGTGCCATCAAAGGTTTGCGCCGGGCCACCGTCGATCGAGAACTGCTCGGACGGGGTGTTGTCCATATCGTATAAGCTGCCGGGATCTCCCACCGCGCTCCATGTCACGGCGCTGTCGACCAGCGGATTGGCGACGCTGCCAAAGGTCATGCCTGCAAGCGCCCCGGCGTTTTCGGCAGAGTTGTTGCCTTCAAACGTGTCGATATCGGCCAGATTGCCGAGAAACAGCGCGGTAAAGGTCGTTGGCATTGGGCACCTGTCAGCAGCTTTGGGGCACTGACGAAAATTAGGTTGTGATGGTGGCCAAAGTCAGGGGGAATGTTGGCGGTTTCGTGTCGTCGGCGGAAACGGGCCAAGCGAGCCCGTGACCCCAAACGCAAAGGGCCGCCCCAAAGGGCGGCCCTGACTGTACCCGCTGGCGCGCTCAGCCGGCCATGCGGTTATGCTTGCGGCCGACGAAATCCTTGGCGGTTTCCACGGCAACGGCGGCATCGCGGCAATAGGCGTCGGCACCGATCGCCTTGCCGAATTCCTCGTTCAGCGGTGCGCCGCCGACCAGAACGATGTAGTCGTCGCGCTTGCCCTGTTCGACCAGCGTGTCGATCACAACCTTCATGTAGGGCATGGTGGTGGTCAGTAGGGCGGACATGCCCAGAATGTCGGGCTGCTCGTTTTCAAGCGCTTCCAGATAGTTCTCGACCGGGTTGTTGATACCCAGATCGACCACCTCGAAACCGGCGCCTTCCATCATCATCGACACGAGGTTCTTGCCGATGTCGTGAATGTCGCCCTTGACGGTGCCGATCACCATCTTGCCGACGCGCGGCGCGCCGGTTTCGGCCAGCAGCGGCTTCAGGATGGCCATGCCGCCCTTCATCGCGTTGGCGGCCAGCAGCACTTCGGGAACGAAGAGGATACCGTCGCGGAAGTCGGCGCCGACGATGGTCATGCCGCCCACCAGAGCCTTGGTCAGAACGTCATAGGGCGCCCAGCCGCGTTCGATCAGGATGTTGACGCTTTCCTCGATCTCTTCCTTGAGACCGTCGTAAAGGTCGTCGAACATTTGCTGGACAAGTTCTTCGTCGTCGAGTTCCGACAGGATGATGTCTTCTTCTTCCGACATGGCGCAATTCCTCAATCTTGGGCGGGGCGGGCCCCGGGGGTGCCGTTTTTTTCCTTTTTGCCCGAAGGTCACTTTTCGACTGCGTTGATTGCGACATGGGCGGTGTTGCAACCGACCTATAGGATGAAAAATGCCCGAATGATAATGAGTATTCCGTGGTTAGATCATCGATACGCTGCATATTCCTGCTCTCGGACAGGTCGCTTGCGACCAGATTGGTGGCACTTTTTGCCTTGCTGAATGTTCGCCTAATGTTCTATTTTTGAGCATGCAGACTCACCCCGTACCCCCCTTGATTTCGGCCCGGCCCGTCGGGCGTGGCGCGCGCAGCAACGATGCGGGCCGGTTCGAACCGCTGGATCGGGTGGCCGAACCTGACGGTTGGGATCGGGAGGAGGAGTTGCCACCGCTCAGGACCCAGGTTTCGCTGGAAACCGCGCGCAGCCTGATCAGCTATAACCGCTCGCCCGATCTGCCCTTTGATCGCTCAATCAACCCCTATCGGGGCTGCGAACACGGGTGTTCCTATTGCTTTGCCCGGCCCAGCCACGCCTATCTGGGCCTTTCGCCGGGGCTGGACTTCGAAACCCGGCTGGTGGCGCGGCCCAACGCGGCCGAGGTGCTTCGGGCCGAGCTGAGCGCGCGCCGCTACAAGGTGGCGCCGATTGCCATCGGCACCAATACCGATCCCTATCAGCCGCTGGAAAAGACCCATGCGATCACCCGTGGCTGTTTGCAGGTGCTGGATGCGTTCAACCATCCGGTTGCCATCGTAACGCGCGGTGCGCTGATCGAACGCGACCTGGACATTCTGGCGCCGATGGCGGCGCGTGGGCTGGTGCGGGTCGGGATCTCGCTCACGACGCTGGATGCGGGGCTGGCCCGCCGGATGGAACCGCGCGCGCCATCGCCGGCGCGGCGTCTGGCGATGATCCGGGCGCTCAGCGGGGCTGGGGTGCCGGTGCGGGTGATGACCTCGCCGCTGATTCCCGGCCTGACCGATCACGAGCTTGAGGCGCTGCTCGCTGCCGGGGCCGAGGCGGGCGCCGACACCGCCAGCTGGATCATGCTGCGGCTGCCGCGCGAAGTGTCGCTGCTGTGGCAGGAGTGGTTGGCCGAACATGCGCCCACCCGCGCGGCCAAGGTGATGGCCCGTCTGCGCGAGATGCATGGCGGGCGCGATTACGACCCGCGCTGGGGTCACCGGATGCGGGGTGAGGGCGAATATGCCCAGATGATCGCGAAACGGTTCCGCGCCGCCTGCAAACGCATCGGGCTGGCGCAAGAAGCGCCAGCCCTGAGATGCGATCTGTTCCGAGTGCCCCCGCAGCCCGGCGATCAGCTGAGCCTGTTCTGAGCGGGCAGGGTGCTCAGTAGGTCTCGACCAGTTCCGTGTCCTCGACCGGGTCGCTCGCCATCATCTCATAGGCCAGTTCGTCATGCATGGGCTGGGTCATCAGCGCCATGACATCGTTCAGGTAATACTGGTCGTCGCAGATCGGCGGCTGCGGATCGTCCTCGCATTGGCCGATCAGCTTCAGCGACCCGTCGCGGTCATCGCTGTCCTCGTCCCCGACCGAGGTCAGGCGCAACCCGAAATACTCGCCGCTGAAATCCTCCAGGCTCAGCCCGTCGGGATGCGACAGGGTAAAGCTGGTGGCGCGGATATCGTCGTCATGCCCGATCCCGTTCTTGCCAATCGCGATGCCGGCATCGAACCCGTTTGCGGTTTCGCCGGTCTCGCCTTCCTGGGCGCCTTCCATATTGGCGCCGTTGCCCAGATCGTTGACCGAACCGGCGGCAAATTGCGATCCGGTGACATCCTCGCCGCTCACGGTCATGCCGTCCAGCAGGCTGTCATCGCCGACGTTGAAGAACAGCCCGGTGATATCGCCGATCTGGCCGGTCGCGTCCGGGTCGTCGCCCTCGAGCACCTCGAGGTCGACGCGAATATCGCCATTCTCGAGCTGGGTCAGCACCACCTCGGTGTTGACCGGACCCTCGATGACAAAGGCGCATTCGTCCTCGTCATGGTCGTCTTCGTCATCGCCAGTGTCGCCGGTGCTGTCGCTCACGGTCTTGACGATGCCATTGCCGGTGTCGGAATCCACTACCGCCGCCAGGCTGTCGAGGTCGATATCCTCGATGCTGAGAGGCCCGTTCTCGGACCACATGGTAAAATTGGCGGCGCTGACATGGCCTTGGGTCGAATCCGGGGTTGTCCCGAACTGGATACCCGCATCATAGCCTTCAGCCAGCTGGGCTCCGTTGCTCAGGCTGTCGACGGCATCTGGGTTCAGCTGAACATCGGTGACTGGCGACCATTGTGTGCCTTCGTTTTCGGCGGGCCAGATATGCAATCCGTCCAGCGTCGCATCGTCGTTGAAATTGAAGAAGAAACCGTCGAGATCACCCACCTCGACCGAAGGGTCCTCTGACTTGATGTCGATGAACAGCCCGCCGTCAGGCTTTTCCACGATGGTGACCAGCAGGCGCGGTTCGCAGCCCAGTGTCACGGTGATTTCTGTTTTTTCGCCAATGGTTCCGGTCATGAAAACCCCCTACTAACCCGCGTCACTAACCGCGTTCAATTGCCGGAGCCGACGCTACCGTTCACGCCATATTCACGCCATGAAATTGACGCATTTGCCGCTGGATGGCGGGTTTTGCGGGGTGCGGCGTTTACCAGTCGTCAACGATGTTGCGGGGCGAAACGGATAGCCGGGATTTCCGAAACAGCAACCTGGCGTCGCTGTGGCAGGGCAGGCCGGGGATTCGCATCTGTCCCAAGTCCTCCCGTCTTCGCAAGACCGGGCCGAGCGGAACCGGCTGGCACAGAAAAACCCCGGCGGAGGGCTCCGCCGGGGTTTGAAACCGGATCGACCGCGGATCAGCGGTCTTCGATATCCACATAGTCGCGCGCGGTCGAGCCGAGGTACAGCTGACGCGGACGGCCGATCTTGTGCTGCGGGTCGGCCAGCTGCTCTTTCCACTGGCTGACCCAGCCCACGGTCCGCGACACGGCGAAGATGGGCGTGAACATCGAGGTGGGGAAGCCCATCGCCTCGAGGATGATACCCGAATAGAAATCGACATTCGGGAACAGCTTTTTCTCGGCGAAATAGTCGTCGGCCAGCGCCGCGCGTTCCAGTTCCTTGGCGGTGGCCAGGATCGGGTTGTTTTCCACGCCCAGCAGATCCAGCACCTCGTCGGCGGACTGTTTCATCACCGTCGCGCGCGGGTCGAAGTTCTTGTAGACCCGGTGGCCAAAGCCCATGAGGCGGAACGGGTCGTTCTTGTCCTTGGCGCGGGCGATGTATTCGGGGATCCGGTCCGGAGAGCCGATTTCCTTGAGCATCTCCAGGCAAGCCTGGTTGGCGCCGCCATGGGCGGGACCCCAGAGACAGGCGATACCGGCGGCGATACAGGCAAACGGGTTCGCGCCCGAGGACGACGCCAGACGCACGGTCGAGGTCGAGGCGTTCTGCTCGTGATCGGCATGCAGGGTGAAAATCCGGTCCATCGCGCGGGCCAGGATCGGGTCCACATGATAATGCTCGGCCGGCACGGCAAAGCACATCTGCAGGAAGTTGGCCGCATAATCCAGATCGTTGCGCGGATACATGAACGGTTGACCGATCGAGTACTTATACGCCATCGCCGCGATGGTCGGCATCTTGGCGATCAGGCGGTGGCTGGCGATCTCGCGCTGATGGGAGTCGGCTATATCGGTCGAGTCGTGGTAGAAGGCCGACATCGCGCCGACCACACCCACCATGGTCGCCATCGGATGCGCATCCCGGCGGAAGCCGCGGAAGAAATAGTGCATCTGCTCGTGGATCATGGTGTGGCGGGTGATTGTGCTCTCGAACTTTTCCAGATCAGCCGCGGTCGGAAGCTCTCCGTACAGCAGGAGATAGCAGACTTCGAGATAATGAGATTTCGCCGCCAGCTGGTCGATCGGATAGCCCCGGTGCAACAGCTCTCCGAGCTCGCCATCGATATAGGTGATGGTGCTGTCGCAGCTTGCGGTCGAGGTGAAACCGGGATCATAGGTGAACACGCCCGCCTGGCCATAGAGTTTGCGGATGTCGATCACATCCGGGCCTGTCGAGGGCGAAAGGATTGGCAAATCGTAGGATTGGCCGTTCAGGCTGAGCGTGGCGGTTTTCTTGTCTTCAGTCATCGATTTCCCTTCCTCATGGCAGGCACGGACGCGGGCGGAGTCCCACGCATCGCATGCGTCAAGGCCTGCGCACAGCCGCGCAAGCCCAGGTCTTAACCGCGCAACATTGCCTGATCGTGAATGTCAGGCTGCGTTCGCCGCGTCCCGGAGACGGGCCAGACTTTCGTCCCGGCCCAGCACCAGCATCATGTCGAATACCGAAGGCGTCACGGCCCGTCCGGCAAGCGCGGCCCGAAGGGGCGCGGCAAGCTTGCCGAACTTGGTTCCATGCGCCTTGGCAAAAGCGTTCAACGCTTCTTCCAGACACTCTCTCGTCCAGCTAGCATTTTGCAACTGCGGCGTCAATTCTGTCAGTATACCATCGGATACACTGGCCAGGGCCGCCGCCGCCTTCTCATCTGGCTGGATAGGCCGAGTGGAGAGGATAAATGAAGCTTTTTCAAGAAGTTCAGGGAAGGTGCGCGCCCGGTCCTTGAGGCAATACATCGCACGTTCCAGATCACTGGATTGTGTGTCGGTAAGAGCTGGACGATCTGCAGCCGCAAGATAGGCCTGAATCTCTTGCTGCAACGCAGCGTCATCTGAGGCGGCAATGTGCTGACCGCTCAGATTTTCCAGCTTTTTCAGGTCGAACCGGGCAGGGGATTTGCCGATTCCATCCAGATCGAACCACTCGCGCGCCTGCGCGTCGGTAAAGAACTCGTCGTCGCCATGGCTCCAGCCCAGCCGCGCCAGATAGTTGCGCATGCCCGCGGCGGGATAGCCCATCGCCTGGTATTCCTGCGCCCCCAGCGCGCCGTGACGTTTGGAAAGTTTCTTGCCGTCGGGTCCGTGGATCAGCGGGATATGAGCCCAGACCGGCACCTCCCAGCCCATCGCCTGATAGATCATCATCTGGCGGGCGGCGTTGTTCAGATGGTCGTCGCCCCGGATCACATGGGTCACGCCCATGTCGTGGTCATCCACTACCACCGCCAGCATATAGACCGGTGTCCCGTCCGAGCGCAGCAGCACCATGTCGTCGAGCTGGTCGTTGCGGATGGTCACATCGCCCTGCACCCGGTCGCGGATCACGGTTTCGCCGCTTTGCGGCGCCTTGATCCGGATCACATAGGGCCGGTTGGGATGGGTCGCCGGATTGGCGTCGCGCCAAGGGCTGCGGAACAGGGTCGAGCGTTTCTCGGCCTGGGCGGCCTCGCGAAAGGCCTGGATTTCGTCCTGCGTCGAGAAGCACTTATAGGCCTTGCCCTGGGCCAGCAGCTCCAGCGCCACCTCGGCATGGCGCGGTGCGCGCTCGAACTGGCTGATCACCTCGCCGTCATGGTCCAGTCCCAGCCAGGCCATGCCCTGCAGGATCGCCGCTGTCGCCTCGGGGGTTGAGCGCGCCCGGTCGGTATCCTCGATCCGGAGCAGGAACTTGCCCCCGCGCCCCCGCGCGTAAAGCCAGTTGAACAGCGCCGTGCGGGCACCGCCGATATGCAGGAAACCGGTGGGAGAAGGGGCAAAGCGGGTGACGACCTGATCCGGCATAAGGGCAATTTACCTTTTGGTAACCGTGAAGGGGCTAGGGTTCTGCGGTCTGTCTAACGAGCCGGACGAGTGGGAGCAAGCATGCGCGTTCTGCCACGGATCGAGGCCGCGCTGCTGGCGCAGCGAGGGTACCTGTTCCCCTGGGTGCCGGTTTTCCTGGCGCTGGGGATCGGTGGCTATTTCCTGTTGCGTGTAGAGCCGGGGTTGACCCTTTACGCGGTGGTCGCGGGAATTGGCATCTCGACTGGCATCTGGGCATGGAGGCGGCCTGGCGCCTTTTCGCCGCTGGGCTGGGCGCTGGCGCTGATCGCGGCGGGGTTTGTTCTTGCGGGTGCGCGCGCGCATCAGGTCGCCGCCCCGGTGATCGAGGGGCGCTATTACGGCCCGGTCGAGGGGCGGGTGGTCGCGATGGACCGGTCCGCCTCGGACAAGCTGAGGGTGACCTTGGATCAGGTGCGGCTGGATCGCTGGATGCCGACGGGACCGCCGCGCCATGTGCGGATCTCGCTGCATGGTGACGAACGTGTGCCCGAGCCGGGCAGCCGGATCATGACCACCGCCTATCTGTCGCCGCCACAGGGGCCGGTCGAGCCGGGCGGCTTCGATTTCCGTCGCCATGCCTGGTTTCAGGGTCTGGGCGCTATCGGATATACCCGCGTTCCGGTGCTGCTGGCGCGTCCGCCTGACCGGGCCGAGCGCGACATGAGCGTGTTTGCTCTGCGCATGGCGGCCTCGGTTCGTATCCGCCAGCAACTGCCGGGCGATGTGGGCGGCTTTGCTGCCGCTGTCACCACCGGCGACCGTAGCGGCGTGAGCCAGGGCACGCTTGATGCGTTGAGGGCCAGCAATCTGGCGCATCTTCTGGCGATCTCGGGCCTGCATATGGGGCTGCTTGCGGGGTTTGTCTTTACTGCGCTGCGGGTGGCACTGTCGCTGATCCCGCCTTTGGCGCTGCGCCTGCCGGTGCGCAAGCTGGCCGCGCTTGGCGCTTTGACAGTGGCAGCGGGCTATCTGGCGCTGTCGGGCGGCAATGTAGCGACCCAGCGTGCCTTTGTGATGGTGGCGGTGATGCTCTGCGCCATTCTGGTCGACCGCCGGGCGCTGTCGATGCGGGCGGTGGCAATGGCCGCGCTGATCGTCCTCGTGCTGCGGCCCGAGGCGCTGCTGGGGCCGGGGTTCCAGATGAGCTTTGCCGCCACCGTGGCGCTGGTTGCGGTGTTCGGCTGGCTGCGCGAGGCTGAGATCGGGTTGGGGCCGCGCTGGCTGAATCCGGTCGTGGGGGTGATGATCTCATCGGCGGTGGCGGGGCTGGCGACGGCGCCGATCGGGGCCGCGCATTTCAACACGCTGGCCCATTACGGGCTGGTGGCCAATCTGATGTCGGTACCGCTGATGGGGCTGGTGGTGATCCCGGCGGCGGTGCTGGCGTTGGTGCTGGCGCCGCTGGGGCTCGACTGGATCGGGCTCGAGGTGATGGGGCTGGGCCTGCGTTGGATCCTGAGCGTCGCCGATTGGGTTGCGGGGCTGGAGAGTGCGCGTGGCTACGTGATGCGCCCCGATTGGGCGGTGTTGCCGATATTGTCGCTGGGCGCGCTGTGGCTGGTGCTGTGGCGCGGTCGGGCGCGGCTGGCGGGCTTGCCGGTGATGGTGGCGGCCTTCTGGCTCTGGTCCGGGGCCGAGCGGCCCGGCGTGCTGATCGCCGATACCGGTGGGCTGGTGGGGGTGATGACCGACACGGGCCGCGCGCTGAGCAAGCCGCGCGGGGCGGGCTTCATCGCCGGGGTCTGGCTGGAAAACGATGGCGACGGCGCCGACCAGATGGCGGCGGCGGCGCGTTGGCCCGGAGAAGACATGTTGCGCAAGATGCAGGTGGGTGGCGTCGAGATCGTGCATGTGACCGGCAAGCGCGCGGCGCAGAGGCTCAGCGGCTGCGTCGAGGCGCAGGTGATCGTCTCGGCCGTCCCGCTTGCGATTAAAGGGCCATGCAAGGTCTATGACCCCAAGCGGCTGGCCCTGACCGGCGCGCTCAGCATTGGACCAAAGGGAATGGAAAGCGCCGCGCGGCTAGCTGGGCGGCGCCTGTGGAACGGCGCCGCGCTTCGGACCGCAAACATCGATCAGTAGGTGCGGATCAAGCCGACCAGCCGACCCTGTACCCGCACACGCTCCGAAGGCAACACGCGGGTCTCGTAAGCCGGGTTCGCGGCCTCGAGAGCGATACTGGCGCCACGGCGATAGAAGCGTTTCAGCGTCGCCTCGCTATCATCGACCAGCGCCACCACGATATCGCCATTGTCGGCGGTCGAGGTCTCGCGGATCACCACGACGTCGCCATCGTTGATGCCGGCCTCGATCATCGAATCGCCTTTGACCTCGAGCGCGTAATGTTCGCCCTGGCCGACCATACTTCCGGGCACGGCCACCTGATGCGAGACCTGGCTGATCGCTTCGATCGGTACACCGGCGGCGATGCGGCCCATCACCGGCAGTTCCAGCGCGTGGATCGTCACCGGTTCGGCATTGGCGGGGCGGGGCCGGTCGGGCCGGTCGCCGTCAATCACCCGGGGCTGAAAGCCCACGGTGGGCTCTCCGCCAAGGCTCTCGGGTAGTTTGACGATCTCGATAGCGCGGGCACGATGGGCGAGACGGCGGATGAAGCCACGCTCCTCCAGTGCGGTGATCAGCCGGTGAATCCCCGATTTCGAGCGCAAATCCAGCGCCAGTTTCATTTCATCAAAACTGGGCGGCACACCATCCGCTTGCAGTCTTTTGTGAATGAATTCCAGCAGATCGAGTTGCTTCTTTGTCAGCATTCCCCATACCCCTCCGGTCACGCGTTTACATTTGTTCTACGCATGTTCCTGTTTTGTGTCAACAATTCAGGTCAAGGGGTCAGATCGGGACGTATAGAACCCTCTCGCCGACGGCGCGGGCCGGGTCCTCGGGCGGGCGCATCAGCAGCGCGTTGGCCTGGGCCAGGATCGACAACAAGGAGCTGTCCTGATCGCCAAAGGCGGCAATCTGGCCATTCTCGACCTCGGCGCGCATGTAGTGTTCGCGCGGGCCATTGGGGCCGAGCGGCGCGCTCAGCACTGCCTCGCGCAGGGCAACGTCCGGATCAAGGCCCAGCATCCGGCGCAGCATCGGAAGGATGAAGATATAGCCACAAACCATTGCAGAAACGGGATTACCAGGAAGTCCGACCATCGGCATGTCGCCGATCCGGCCCGCCATCAGCGGTTTGCCCGGGCGCATCCGTACCTTGTAGAAGGATTGTTCCATCCCAAGTTCAGCCGCCACCTGTGCGACCAGATCGTGATCACCCACCGAGGCACCGCCGATGGTGATAACCAGATCGGCGCCGCGGGCCAGTTCAAAGGCTGTGGTCAGCGACGCGCGGGTATCGCGCGCAATGGGCAATACCCGGACCTGCGCGCGATTTGCCTCGAACAGGGCCTTGAGACCGAACGTGTTGGAGGCGATGATCTGATCGGGGCCGGGCGTCTCGCCCGGCATCACCAACTCATCCCCGGTCGAGATCAGGGCCAACACCGGGCGCCGCCGTACTGGCACGCGCGGGGTATTCATCGAGGCCAGCAGGGCCACATCCTCGGGCCGCAGTATGCGTGGCGCGGCAAGGGCCTGTCCGACCCGGAAATCGACGCCAGCGGGGCGGATATTGGTCTTGTCACCGGGCATGTCGGTGATGGTGATCAGATCGCCGCTGCGGCTGACATCCTCCTGGATCACAACGAAATCCGCACCATCCGGCACCGGTGCCCCGGTAAAGATCCGCACCGCCTGACCCGGACCCACTTGGCCATCGAACCGGTGCCCCGCTGCCGCTTCGCCGATCACCTTGAACATGGCGTGGCGTTCGACCTCGGCGGATTTCACCGCGTACCCGTCCATCGAGGCGGCGGCAAAGGGTGGCTGATCGCGCGTCGCGGCGACATCGCGAGCCAGAACCCGGCCTGCGCACTCGGCCAGCGGCGCCTCTTCGGCGCCAAGCGGTTCCACCAGGTCGAGCAGCAGTGCGCGGGCCTCTTCGACGGTGATCATGTCGCCTCGTAACGTCCTGACTTGCCGCCGTCTTTCAGCGTCACCCGGATGCCGCCAATCTGCATCGCCTTGTCGACCGCCTTGACCATGTCATAAACGGTGAGCGCAGCGGTCGAGACCGCGGTCAGCGCCTCCATTTCGACACCGGTCTGGCCGGTGGTCCGCACCGTGGCGGCGATACGCACGCCGGGCAGCTCGGGGTCCAGGGTCAATTCGACCGCAACCTTGGTCAGCGGCAGCGGATGGCAAAGCGGGATCAGGTCGGGGGTCTTCTTGGCCCCCATTATGCCTGCAAGCCGGGCGACACCCAGTACGTCGCCCTTCTTGGCTCGGCCTTCTGACACGATATCAAAGGTTTGCGACGCCATGCTGATGTAACCTTCGGCCACGGCCACCCGGTCGGTGATCGCCTTGTCGGTGACATCGACCATATGGGCATCGCCTTTGGCGTCGAAATGGGTCAGGCTCATCACATCGCTCCGGGCATCAGCGGATCGGCGAGCAGGGTCCGGGTTGCCTCGGCCACATCGTCCTGGCGCATCAGGCTTTCGCCGATCAGGAAACAGCGGGCGCCATAGCGCGCCATGTCGGACAGGTCGGCGGGCGTGTTCAGCCCGCTTTCACAGACGATGATCCGCTCTGGCGGCACCAGTTTCGACAGTTTGCGGGTGGTATCCAGCGTCGTCTCGAATGTCTTGAGATTGCGGTTGTTGATGCCGATCAGCGGGCTTTTCAGCCGCTCGGCGCGTTCCAGCTCCTCGGCGTCATGCACCTCGATCAGGACATCCATGTTCCAGTCGAACGCGGTCTGTTCCAATTCCTCGGCCTGGGTATCATCGACCGAGGCCATGATGATCAGGATACAATCGGCCCCCAGCGCCCGCGCCTCGACCACCTGATAGGGGTCATACATGAAATCCTTGCGCAGCGCGGGCAGGTTGCAGGCGGCGCGCGCGGCGGACAGATAGGATTTGGCGCCCTGGAAACTGGGCGTGTCGGTCAGCACCGAGAGGCAAGTCGCACCGCCCTCGGCATAGGCGCGCGCCAGCGCGGGCGGGTCGAAATCGGGGCGGATGAGGCCCTTGGACGGGCTCGCCTTCTTGATCTCGGCAATCAAGCCATAGCCCTGGCGTGTAGCGGCGATCAGCGCATCGGCAAAGCCGCGCACCGGACTTGCCTCGCGCGCCTCGGCCTCGACCACCTCCAAGGGTTTGGCAGCCTTGTCGGCAGCGACCTCTTCCAGCTTGTAGGCCTTGATCTTGTCGAGAATCGTATCGGTCATCTTGCGTCCTGTGTGATGCGGGAAAGAGCCTCGACCTTGGCGCGGGCCTGGCCGCTGTCGATGCTCTGGGCGGCGAGGGCGACACCCTCGCGCAGGTCGGCGGCGCGGTCGGCCACCACCAGCGCTGCGGCCGCGTTCAGCAGAACCGCGTCGCGATAGGCCGAGGGCGCGCCATCCAGCAGCGCGCGAAATGCGGTTGCGTTTTCCTCGGGGGTGCCGCCGACGATCGTCTCGAACGGATGGACGGGCAGGCCCGCATCCTCGGGATGCAGCTCGACTTCCTTGACGGTGCCATCCTCGAGCGCGGCAACCCAGCTGACCCCGGTAATGGTCAGCTCGTCGGTGCCGTCCGAGCCATGCACCAGCCAGGCGCGCTCTGAGCCCAAGAGGCCCAGCGTCTCGGCCATGGGCCGGATCAGCGCGCGCGTAAAGGCGCCGGTCAGTTGCCGCTTGACCCCTGCCGGGTTGGTGAGCGGCCCGAGAATGTTGAAGATGGTTCGGGTGCCCAGCTCGGCCCGGGTGGGCATCACATGGGCGGTGGCCGGGTGATGCATGGGCGCCATCATGAAGCCGATCCCGGCCTCGTTCAGCGCCTTTTCAACCACTTGCGGGCCAACCATCACGTTGATGCCCATCTGGCTCTGCAAATCGGCGGTACCCGATTTCGAGCTCAGGTTGCGGTTGCCGTGCTTGGCCACCACCACGCCTGCACCCGCCACGACAAAGGCTGTGGCGGTCGAGATATTGAGCGTGTTCTTGCCATCGCCGCCGGTGCCGACGATATCCATCGCGCCCTCGGGCGCGCGCACTGCGTTGCATTTGGCGCGCATCACGGCGGCCGCGGCGGCGTATTCGTCAACCGTCTCGCCACGTGTGCGCAGTGCCATCAGCAACCCACCGATCTGGCTGGGCGTCGCCTCGCCATCGAACAGGATGGTAAAGGCCTGCTCGGCCTCAGCGCGGGTCAGCGACCGATCGGCGGCGGCGCCGATCAGCGGTTTCAGCGCATCACTCATGCCGGCACCTTCATGACATCAAGAAAATTGCGCAGCAGCGCATGCCCATGTTCCGAAGCGATGGATTCGGGATGGAACTGCACCCCATGGATCGGCAATTCCTTGTGTTGCAGCCCCATGATGGTGCCATCTTCCAGCCAGGCGGTGACCTCGAGACAGTCGGGCAAGCTGTCGCGCTCGACCACCAGCGAGTGATAGCGCGTCGCCTCGAAGGGCGAGGGCAGGCCCGCAAACAGCCCTTTTGCGCTGTGATGCATCTGCCCCATCTTGCCATGCACGATCTCGTGGCAGCGCACCACCTTGCCACCAAAGGCCTGCCCGATGGTCTGGTGCCCGAGGCATACACCCAGCAATGGTGTGCGGGTCTCGGCGGCGGCCTCGGTCAGCGCCAGGCAGATGCCTGCCTGATCTGGGTCGCAGGGGCCGGGGCTGAGCAGGATGCCCGCCGGGTTCAGCGCCATTGCCTCTTGCACATCCAACGCATCGTTGCGGCGCACCTCGATCTCGGCGCCAAGCTCGCCAAGATAGTGCACGAGGTTGTAGGTGAAACTGTCGTAATTGTCGATCAAGAGCAGCATCTTGAGCCTTGTCCCGTCGGGTATTAGGGGCTGGTGGCACGGGGGCCAGCCAAGGTATAGTAATCGCGCCCCTACATGTTCAGTCTTGCGCGGCAGCGTCAAGGGCAGACGGGGTGAACGGGCAAAAAGTCGAAGCAGGACCAACAAGAGGCGACAGGATATGGGCGGATTCATCGGAGGACTATTGGCCGGGGCGGTGCTGGTCTTGGCGGCAGCGGCCTGGCTTTCGCTGACGACACCTTTGCCGCAGCGTCCCGAGGTGGCGGCAACACCCGCGGCGGCGGAACCGGCGGCGGAACCTGCCGGGGACGGGGGAATCGCGGCCCCCGGCCGTGACGCCGATCTGGTGGAATTGGCGCCGCGCCAACCCGAGGCGGCCACGGGTGCCGAAACGCTTGGCGCCCTGGACGAGGCCGACCGCCAGCCTGCCGACAAACCGCAGGTGGGGGGCGCGACCGATGCCATCGACCGGCCCGAGGGCAGCGAAACCGCCGCCGTGCAGGTGCCGGGGACGGGTACCGGGGTAACGCAACCGCAATTGGGCAGCCCCGCCGCACCGCAGGATCGCGCCGAACCCGAGGTGAATACCGAAGCACCCGCGCAACCCAACGTGCCCTCGACCAGCGTGACCGCCGAGGTGACGGAGCCCAACCTGCCCGAGGCGGCGCCGGAACAGCCCGCGATCACCGCCGACCCCCAAGTGGCGCAGGAGGAGGCCAGCGTGACCGAGGCCCCTGCAGCCGACAGCGCCCCGGCACCGGATACTGCAATGGCTGAACCAGAGGACCCGAAGGAAGAAGAGAAACCGCGCATCGCCGCCCTGCCTCAGATCGGTGGGGCCGAAGAGGGCGCGGCGCCGCGCGTCGGCACCCCGGTTGTTCCGCTGACCGAGCGCGATACCCCCGTCGAAGCTCCGGCCGAGGACGGCCCGCGCCCGATCGAGGCCTATGCGGCGACATTCGACAACCCCGAGGACAAGCCGCTGATGTCGATTGTCCTGATCGACGATGCCGAGGGGCTGGGCAGCGAGGCGCTGCGCGACTTTCCTTATCCGCTGACATTTGCGCTGGACCCGGCTGACCCGCAGGCCGCCGAAAAAATGGCGCGCCACCGCGCCGCCGGGGTCGAGGTGATGCTGATCGCCGATCTGCCCACCGCCGCCAGTGCGCAGGATGCCGAAGTTTCGATGGCAGTCTGGCTGAAGGCGCTGCCCGAGACTGTCGGCGTCCTGGAAGGCACCGGCACCGGCATCCAGGGCAACCGGGAGCTGTCCGATCAGGTCACCGCCATTGTCGGTGGCAGCGGGCGTGGTTTGCTGACCCAGGATAACGGGCTGAACACGGTGCAGAAACTGGCCGCGCGCGACGGTGTGCCCTCGGCGGTGGTGTTCCGCGATTTCGATGGGGCCGGACAAAGCCCGACGGTGATGCGCCGGTTCCTTGACCAGGCGGCCTTCCGCGCCGGGCAGGAGGGCGCGGTGGTGATGCTGGGCCGGCTGCGGCCCGACACGATCTCGGCGCTGCTGCTGTGGGGGTTGCAGGATCGCGCCAGCCGGGTGGCGCTGGCGCCGGTCTCGGCAGTGCTGACGCGTGATCCGCGCTGAGCCGGGGGGTGGTGTTGCCAAAAGGAGCGCCTGCGGCGCGCTCTTTTTCTTGTGCGCCTCCGGCGGGAGTATTTGCGGCGGAATGAAGGATCAGGTTTGGCGTGAGATCGAAATGCAGAGCGCCAAGGCGTCAAGGCCGAGCTTCAAGGGAGATCCTCGGGCGAGCAGGCACTGGCCAGCGGATATGACAGTGTTCTGACAGCTTGCCGTGCCGCTGAGGAGATAGAGCGCAACCTCTTCGGGGACGGCGGCAAGGTTGCTTGTTCCGGTATGAACGCTGACAGAGCCGGTCACCCGGTTGGGATCGTAGATCAGGTTCAGGTTGCGCACTGGACCGTCAGGCAATCTTCCGGTGACCGTGAGATCGCCTGAGAAATGCAGAGGGGTGCCAGATCTCGCATGCAGGACGCACCCGTCGGTGTGCAGTTCCATTCCGCTGCCGTGGACCACGGTCAGAATACGGGCCTGTCCGGGAAACAGGGAAAACGGACCCTCGGCGGCAACCTCGGCTAGGCTGAGCCTCCAGAGGTCAGCCTCTCCGGCCATCTCGCGCGTCACGCCGCCGCCGTTTTTCCAGGGAACCGGGGGCAGGGTGCGCGGATCGAGCAGGTGCATCAGCTGTTGCGCGATCCGGTGAACCGGGCCGCATCCGCCGCCGCGCGGCGGATGGCGTTGGATTTATGCACGGTTTCCATGAATTCCGCCTCGGGGTCGCTGTCATAGACCACGCCGCCGCCGGCCTGGATATAAAGCTTGCGGTCCTTGACGATGGCCGTGCGCAGGGCGATGCACATGTCCATGTCGCCACCGGCGCTGAAATAGCCGACACCGCCGCCATAGATACCGCGTTTTTCCGGCTCCAGCTCGTCGATGATCTCCATCGCGCGCACCTTGGGGGCGCCGCTGACCGTACCGGCGGGCATGCCGGCAAAGAAGGCATCGAGTGCGTCCTTGTCCGGGGCCAGCTCTCCGACCACGTTCGACACGATATGCATCACGTGGGAATAGCGTTCGATGATGAATTTCTCGGTCGGGCGCACGGTGCCGATCTTGCTGACGCGGCCCGCATCGTTGCGGCCGAGATCGAGCAGCATCAGATGTTCGGCAAGTTCCTTCTTGTCGGCGAGCAGATCGGCCTCGTTGGCGCGGTCCTCTTCCGGGGTGGCGCCGCGCGGGCGGGTGCCCGCGATGGGGCGGATCGTCACCTCTTGCCCAAAGACGCGCACCAGGATCTCGGGGCTGGCGCCGACCACCTGAAAGCCGCCGAAGTTGAAATAGAACATGAAGGGCGACGGGTTGGTGCGCCGCAGCGAGCGGTAGAGCGCAAAGGGTGGCAGCGGAAACTCCTGCGTCCAGCGCTGCGCCGGCACCACCTGAAAGATGTCGCCCGCGCGGATGTAATCCTTGGCCTTCTCGACCGCCGCCTTATAGCCCTCGCGGGTGAAGTTCGACACCGGCGGCGCAACCTCATGTGCCTCGCCCAGATCGCGGGTCTCGGCGGGCATGGCGCGTTCGAGATCGCGCACCGCATCCATCACCCGCTCAGCCGCCTGGGCATAGGCGGCGCGCGCCGATTGCCCGTCGCTGACCCAGGCGGGCGAGACCACGGTGACCTCGCCCTTGACCCCGTCGAGCACCGCCACGACCGAGGGGCGCATCATCACCGCATCGGGCAGGCCCAGCGGATCGGGGTTCACATCGGGCAGATGTTCGACAAGCCGCACCATGTCATAGCCGAGATAGCCGAACAGCCCGGCCGAGGCCTGCGGCAGATCCTCGGGCAGCGCGATGCGGCTTTCGGCCAGAAGCGCGCGCAGGTTGTCGAGCGGATTGCCCTCTTGCGGCTGGAACCCGTCCGGGTCGAACCGCGCCTGCCGGTTCAGCGCAGATTGTTCGCCATGGCAGCGCCAGATCAGGTCCGGCTTCATCCCGATGATCGAATAGCGCCCGCGCACTTCGCCACCGGTCACCGATTCGAGCATGAAGGCGTCTTTCTGCGCGCCCGTCAGCTTGAGCATCAGCGACACCGGCGTGTCGAGATCGGCGGCCAGGCGGGTGTGGACGACCTGGTTCTCGCCCGCCTCATAGGCGCGGGCGAAGGTTTCGAAATCGGGTGTCAGCGCCATGGGGACCCCTTACTGAAAGCTGGCCTGCACCGCGTTCAGCGCGCGCTGGTCCAGGGTCGGCTGTGCCCGTGTCTGGGCGTCGCGGACATAGATGTCGAACAGGTTCTGCGCCAAGGCCTGGCTCATCTGTGCATTCAGCGCCCGCTTCATCTGGGTCAGCTCGTCAGTATCTGCGGGCGGCAGTTCCTCTTCCAGCCGCACGATGAACGCGGCATCGTCGCCCGCGATCACCTTGAGGTCGCCGGGCTGCATGGCAAAGACCTGCTCCATGAAGTCAAACGGCGTGCCGTCGATGAAGGCGGTGCGGGTCAACCCGTTTTCCACCCGATGCGACAGGCCGGTGGCGGTGAAATCGCCATCCGTCGCCAGGCTTGTCACCACGCTGGCGGCCTTGTCCTGAAGCGCGCGGCGGGTGGCGTCGGCGGTCCAGGCGGCGACCACGCGCTCGCGGGCGCTGTCGAGCGGTTCGGGGCGTGGCTCCAGCTCTTCGTCCAGGCGCAGGGCAAAGACGGCGCCGTCTTCGAGAAAGCCGATTTCGGGGAAATCGCCCTCGGCCACCTCGGTCGCGGCCTCGCGGAACCCGGCATAAGCGGCGACCCCGTCCGAGCTGTCCTCGGTCCAGTCGATCTGGCCCAGTTCCATGTCGGTATCCTGCGCCAGCTCTTCCAGCGTGGCGCCACCGGCCAGCATGTCGTTGAGGGATTCGGCCTGTGCCTCGATCAGGCGGCGGGCGCGTTCGCCGGCAAGCTCGTCGCGCAGTTCGGCCTCGACGCTTTCAAAGGCGATGATGCGGGCATCGAGCGTGCCGTTCACCCGGAACAGCGCGGGGCCCAGATCCGAGGGCAGGGGGCCGACCACATCACCGACCTCGGCGGCGAATACCGCCTCGGCGGCAGCGCCCAGATCCTCCGCGGTCAGGTCTCCCATGTCGACGTCGGTCAGCGAGAGACCGCGCCCCTCGACCAGCTGTTCGAAGGTGGCGCCGCCAACCTCGACCTGGGCCATGGCGCTTTCGGCGCTTGCCTGATCGGCAAAGACCAGACGTTCGACCAGGCGACGCTCGGGCTGCTGGTAGTTGCTTTCGCGTTCCTCGAAGAGACGGCGCACCGCGCCCTCGTCCAGCTCGACCCGGTCGAGCAGCATTTCAGGCGTCAGCAGCGCATAGGTCAGCCGCTTGCTGCGCGGCAGCATGAACTGGTCCTGATTTTCGGCGTAATAGGCCTCGACCTCGGCCGCATCGGGGATGGCAACCGGGGCATCCAGTGCGCCGATATCGACGGTCGCCATGGTAAAGCTGCGGCGTGCGCCCACGAATTGCGCCAGCGTGTCGGCATAGGTGTCGGGCATGACCAGCCCTTCCATGATCGCGCCCTGCACCAGGGTACGCGCCGATTCGCGGCGCAGATCGGCCTCGAACTCGGCCTCGCTCAGCCCGGCATTGTCCAGCGCATAGCGATAGCCCTCGGGGTCGAACTTGCCGTCGACGCCCTGAAAGGCGGGGATCTGCACGATCTCGCGGCTCAGGTTCTCGTCACCGATCGAGATACCCAGTCCGGCCACCTCGTTATCGAGCGCTGCAATCGCCACCAACCGCGCCAGCACGGCCTGGTCGATACCCAGATCGCGCACCTGGCTCATTTGCAGGGGGTGACCGGTCTGCGCCTCGATGGCGCGGATCTCGCGTTGCAGCTCGCGGGCGTAGGCGTCGACGCTGACCGTCTGCTCGCCCACCTGCGCCACGGTGCGCACCGTGCCGCTGAGGTTGACGGCGCCGAAACCGGCAAGCCCCGCTATCAGCAGACCCATCAGGATCCAGACAAAGGTCTTCGATAAGCTTTTGACACCTGCGGACATGTCGCCCCCTTGTTTCGGCTGGATTGCGGCGATTTCGCCTTGCCCGTTCGTTTGCCGCCCTGTCTACGCCGGGCGCCCGGGCTGGGCAAGGTCAGAAGCGGAGCCCTTTGAGCCTGTCGAACAGCTGGCCGATCCCGGCGCGGTCGAGATTGGCAAAGGCCACGCGCAGCTGGCGGGCCCCGGCGGGGTCGCCCTCGGGCATGAACATGGTACCGGGCAGCACCAGCACCCCGGCATCGCGCACCAGCCGCCTCGCCAACTCGTCCGAGGGGATGTCGAAGGGATGTTCGAGATAGGCGAAATAGGCACCCAGCCCCAAGAGTTTCCAGCCCTCGGTCCCGAGCGCGGGCATGCCCTCGGCAATGGCGGCGCGGCGGTCGAGGATCTCGTCCCGTTCGCCCGCCACCCACTGGCCCAGATTGCGCATGCCCCAAAGCGCGGCATGCTGGCCGATCTGGCCTGGGCAGATGGCAACGGTGTCGAGAAATTTCTCGATCTCGGCCAGAAGTCCGGTATCGCTGGCCAGCGCGCCGACCCGGTGCCCGGTCAGCCGGTAGGCCTTGGAGAAGGAGTAGAGATGCACCAGCGTCTGGTCCCAGTCGGGCCGGGTGAACAGGTCATGCGGGGCACCGCTGCGGCTGTCGAAATCGCGATAGGTCTCGTCCAGCAGCAGGCGCAGCCCGTGTTCGGCCGCCAGATCGTAAAAGGCGCTGACCAGCTCGGCGGGGTATTCCACGCCGCCCGGATTGTTCGGCGTCACCAGCGCGATGGCGCGGGTGCGCGGTGTGATCAGGGCGCGCGCGGCCTCGACATCGGGCAGCAGATCGGGGCCGGTGGCCAGCGGCACCGCCGTGACCCCCTCCATGTCGAGCCACATTTTATGGTTGAAATACCAAGGCGTTGGCAGGATAACCTCATCCCCTTCGCCGGTAATGGCCGAGATGGTGGCGGCAAAGGCCTGATTGCAGCCCGATGTGATCGCCACCTGTTCCGGCCTGACCGCGCCGCCGTAATGGTGGCTGATCTGCGCGGTCAGTTCGGCGCGCAGATCGGCGTTGCCCAGCACCGGGCCATAGAGATGCGCGCTGTCCTCGGTCAGGGCGAAATCGGCCATCGCCTGACGCAGCGCCTGCGGTGGCGGCTCGACCGGGGCGGCCTGGCTGACATTGATCAGCGGCCGCTCGGGCGAAAACGTGACGCCCTCCAGCCAGCGCCGCGCCTCCATCACCGGCGGTGCGAAAGTGGTGGCGGTGCGGGTCGGGGCCATCTTGGATACTCTGTTCAGGAGGTGGGGCTTGGTGCAAAAAGCGCGCCCTTTTGGGCGCGCTGGCGGTTGGATCAGTCGGTGCCCCGATAGGGTTCGACATATTGCAATGCCATGTCCCAGGGGAAGAAGATCCAGGTGTCCTGGCTAACCTCGGTTATAAAGGTATCGACCATGGGCCTGCCCTTGGGTTTGGCATAGACGGTGGCGAAATGGGCGTTGGGATACATCTCGCGCACCAGTTCCAGCGTCTTGCCGCTGTCGACCAGGTCGTCGATGACCAGAATACCGGTTCCGTCGCCCATCAGACCGGCGTCGGGCGCTTTCAGAACCTGCGCCTGTCCCTGGGCCTGATGGTGATAGGATTTCACGCTGATCGTGTCGACGGTGCGAATATCCAGCTCGCGGCTGACGATCATCGCCGGGGCCATGCCGCCACGGGTGATTGCCACCACCGCGCGCCAGGCGCCCTCGTCGGGGCCCTGACCGTCCAGTCGCCAGGCCAGCGCCCGGCTGTCGCGATGAATCTGGTCCCAGCTGATGTGAAAGCCCTTTTCATGGGGCAAGCGATGCGGATCCTTGGTGCTCATGCCGTCTTACCCCCCGTTATCCCTTGTCGATGTCGGGGGCGTCGACCGCCTTCATCCCGACAATGTGATAGCCGCTGTCCACATGCAGGTTCTCGCCCGTGACACCCGAGCTGAGATCCGAGAGCAGGTAGAGCGCCGACTTGCCCACATCGTCGATCGTGACATTGCGGCGCAGCGGCGAGTTATATTCGTTCCACTTCATGATATAACGGAAATCGCCGATGCCGCTGGCGGCCAGCGTCTTGATAGGACCGGCGCTGACGGAGTTGACGCGGATACCGTCCTTGCCAAGATCCTCGGCCATGTATTTCACCGACGCCTCCAGCGCCGCCTTGGCCACGCCCATCACATTATAGTGCGGCATCACCTGTTCGGCGCCGTAATAGGTGAGGGTGATGGCGCTGCCGCCTTCGGTCATCAGCTTTTCGGCCCGCTTCATCACCGCGGTGAAGGAAAAGACCGAGATATCCATGGTCAGCTTGAAATTGGCCCGGCTGGTGTCGACATAACGGCCGCGCAGCTCGTTCTTGTCGGAAAAGCCGATGGCGTGCACGACAAAGTCGAGCTTGCCCCATTTCTGTTCGAGCGCGTCGAACAGCGCGTCGATCGAGTCCTCGTCACCCACGTCACAAGGCAGCACGATCTCGCTACCCAGTTGCGCGGCCAGCGGGTCGACCCGCTTCTTCAGCGCATCGCCCTGATAGGAAAAGGCCAGCTCTGCGCCCGCATCCGCAAGCGCTCGGGCAATGCCCCAGGCGATGGATTTGTCATTGGCCAGTCCCATGATGAGGCCGCGTTTTCCGGCCATCAACTGATTTGACATGTTCGGTTCTCCGCCTGTCGTCGCGTCATGAGCTTGTGGTTTATGCTATAGAACATGTCCCTTCAAGGGCGCGCGCTCTTGCCCGTGTCGGTAAGAGGGCCTAGGATCCAGTGCAGTTGTTCAAGGGGATGGACATGAGTGACAGGACTGGCATCTTTGCCGGTGATGACCCGTTTGCTATTGCGCGGGAGTGGTTGGCCGAGGCCGAACAGTCGGAACCCAACGATCCGAACGCCATTGCGCTGGCGACGGTTGACGCTTCGGGCCTGCCGAATGTGCGGATGGTGCTGCTGAAAGAGATCGAACCGGCGGCCTTCGTTTTCTACACCAATTACGAAAGTGCCAAGGCGATCGAGCTGGAGCAGGCCGGCAAGGCGGCTTTTGTTATGCATTGGAAATCGCTGCGCCGACAGCTTCGGGTGCGCGGCACGATCACCCGCGAAGCGGGGCCGCAGGCGGATGCCTATTATGCCTCGCGCTCACTCAAGAGCAGGCTGGGCGCCTGGGCCTCACGCCAGTCGCGGCCATTGTCTAGTCGCGCCGCGCTAATGGCCGAGGTTGCCAAGATTACCGCTGCCAAGGGACCGAACCCACCGCGACCGCCGTTCTGGGGCGGGTTCCGCCTGACACCGGTCGAGATCGAGTTCTGGGCGGATGGAGCGTTCCGTCTTCATGATCGCTTTGTCTGGCGTCGCGATGCGGCGTCGGAAAGCTGGAATATTCAACGCCTTAACCCATGACATTCGCGGAACGTGAAATGCAAGTGTCAGAAATAGAAGAACTTTTTTTCCTTGTGTTTCCGGTGTAAAATCCGGCAAACCAAGGGGCTTACAGCAACGTCAAATCACGATGGATAGCAAGTGTCCGAAGAATTGAGCAGTGCATACAAGGTCCGGGGCCGGGTAAAATGGTTTGACCCGGCCAAGGGATATGGTTTCGTGGTCGCCGACGAGGGCGGGCCGGACATCCTCTTGCACGTCAATGTGCTCAGGAATTTTGGTCAGAGTTCGGTTGCCGACGGGGCCGCCATCGAGATCATGACCCACCGCACCGATCGCGGCGTGCAGGCGGTCGAGGTGGTCGGCATCGTTCCCCCCGAGCGACCCGAGACGGTGCTGTTGTCGGATTTTGCCGAGATGGATCCGGATGTGATCCGCGCCGCGCCGTTGGAACCGGCCCGCGTCAAGTGGTTCGACAAGGGCAAGGGGTTCGGCTTTGCCAATGTCTTTGGCCGCAACGAGGACGTTTTTCTGCATATCGAGGTTCTGCGCCAGTCGGGCCTGTCTGACCTGCAACCCGGCGAGGCGCTGGCAATGCGTGTCGTCGACGGTAAACGCGGGCGGATGGCGGCCGAGGTGCTGGCCTGGGAAGCGGCGCTGAACCCGTGAGGGCGGGCCGGTGATCCGCGCGGCGCTTTGCCTGCTGGTCTGGCTGACCAGTGCGGTGACGCTTTGGGCAGATGAATGCCGGGATGACGAACTGCGCCTGCGCGGTGATGGCAGCGAGTCGCGGTTCACCATTGAACTGGCCCAGACACCCGAAGAGCGCTCGCAGGGGCTTATGTTCCGCGAGAGCCTGCCACGCGGGGCTGGCATGCTCTTTGTTTTCGAGCACCCCCAGCGGGTTGCGTTCTGGATGAAGAACACGCTGATCCCGCTCGACCTGATCTTTGTTGATCGAAGTGGCACCGTGACCCGCGTACACCCCAACGCGATTCCACATGACGAGACCCCGATACCGGGCGGAGATGCGGTATTTGCGGTGCTCGAAATCAATGGCGGGCTGGCCGCGCGGTATGGCATCGCGCCGGGCACCCAGTTGCGGCACCGTGTTTTTTCGGACGGACCCGCCATATGGCCCTGTTAGGCCTTTTCAAATCGGATTGCGGCAGATAGGAAGGCGCACGGTCCGGGGCGTGGCGCAGTCTGGTAGCGCACCTGTTTTGGGTACAGGGGGTCGTGAGTTCGAATCTCGCCGCCCCGACCACTTTCCTCTCTTACTCGCCGATGATCTGGCCACCCATGTCGCGCAACAGGCCGATGCGCGCCTCTTGGGCGCCCGGTCCATCCGAGGCGATCCGCCGCGCGGACCCAGAAGCCTGCGGAACATTCAGGTAATCTTCGAGCGTGGCCAGATAGCGGCCATCGGTCGTTTGGGCGACCTGCAACTGAACCACCAGTTGCGGCAGCGCCTTGAGCGTGCCGTCATGGTCCACGACTGCCGCTGCGGTCAGGTCGGCGGGCAGGTCGACCCAGCATTGCCAGGTTCCCGGATCGGGACGTCGCAGGGTTTCGCTCGGTTCGGAACAGGCCCCAGCGAATCCCTCGATCAGGGCTTTGGGGCGGGACGGGAACAGGGCTGACGCAGAGTTAACCGCAATATCTTGTGTGCACGAAGCCACAGTCAGCAGGGCGGCCAGCAGGCCAAACAGGGGTTTCACCTTACGGAACTTTCCGAGTCGCGGCGTATTTCAGACCCACCATATCGGATCGTGGAAGCGGGCGCGAGGGGGGCTTGTGCGTTGCTGCAATGCAGAAATCCAAGCGACTTCGACTTTCAGTTCCGGATGAAAGCCACCGTGAAAAAACGGAAATTTTCATGCTGTGCCCAACTGCATCGCAGCAAGGGCTGGGGATGGTCCTGTGGAGGAATCGCGCCGTTGGAACGGGGGGCGCCGACGGGCTCGCGGGTCAACAGAAAAGAATCCTGCCGGGGTGCAAAAATGCCGTTGACCTTCTATGCCTGCATACGTCAGATTGTATTGGCCGGTTGCACAGCCACAAAATCTGGTATCAAAGCCAGAGCGGCGGAACGGGCGGGACGAAGAAACCACAGATCACCATGTTCTTAGAACGCCGCGCCACTCATCGCGGCGACGGGCGAATTCGTTCCGGTTCCGGCAACGGGCCGAATGACGGCAATGCGGAGAGCGCCAGCGGGGTGGGCCTGCGGGCGGCAAGACCCAAAAAACGACCAGGGGCTGGGGACATGAAGATCGAAAGAAAGTTCACGACGGCGGGACAGGATGCTTATGCGGATCTGGAGTTCCGATCCGCGACCTCCGAGATTCGCAATCCGGATGGCACCATCGTGTTCCGCCTCGACGATATCGAGGTTCCAACCAGCTGGAGCCAGGTCGCCAGCGACGTGATCGCTCAGAAATACTTCCGCAAGGCGGGCGTGCCCAGCCGTCTCCAGAAGGTGCGCGAAAAGGGCGTGCCGGAATTCCTGTGGCGTTCGGTCCCCGACAGCGACGCCGAAATGGGCGGTGAGATCTCTTCCAAGCAGGTGTTTGACCGCCTGGCGGGCGCTTGGGCCTATTGGGGCTGGAAGGGTGGCTATTTCACTACCGAAGAGGACGCGCGCGCCTATTTCGACGAGATGCGCTATATGCTGGCCACCCAGCGCGCCGCGCCGAACAGCCCGCAGTGGTTCAATACCGGCCTGCACTGGGCCTATGGGATCGACGGCCCGGCGCAGGGGCATCACTATGTCGACTACAAGACTGGCAAGCTGACCAAGTCGGACAGCGCCTATGAACATCCCCAGCCGCATGCCTGTTTCATCCAGTCGGTCAGCGACGATCTGGTGAACGAGGGCGGCATCATGGATCTGTGGGTGCGCGAGGCGCGCCTGTTCAAATACGGCTCGGGCACCGGCACCAATTTCAGCCATCTGCGCGCGGAGGGTGAGAGCCTGTCGGGCGGTGGCAAATCCTCGGGCCTCATGGGCTTTCTCAAGATCGGCGACCGCGCGGCGGGCGCCATCAAATCGGGCGGGACAACCCGTCGGGCAGCCAAGATGGTGATCGTCGACGCCGATCACCCCGATATCGAGCAGTTCATCCAGTGGAAGGTGCTGGAAGAGCAAAAGGTCGCTAGCATCGTCGCCGGCTCGAAGATGCATGAAAAGATGCTCAATGGCATCTTTGCCGCCATCCGCGTTTGGGACGGTGCCGAGGTGGATGCCTATGACCCGACGGTGAACGAAGGGCTGAAGGCCGCGATCCGCGAGGCCAAGAAGGTCGCGATCCCGGAGACCTATGTCAAACGGGTGCTGGATTATGCCAAGCAAGGCCATACCAGCATCGAATTCCCCACCTATGACACCGATTGGGACAGCGAGGCCTATAACTCGGTCTCGGGCCAGAACTCGAACAACTCGATCCGGGTCACCAATGCCTTTCTGAAAGCGGTGGAAAAGGACGCCGATTGGGAGCTGATCAACCGCGTCAACGGCAAGGTCGCAAAGACCGTCAAGGCGCGCGATCTGTGGGAGAAGGTGGGTCATGCGGCCTGGGCCTGCGCCGATCCGGGCATCCAGTTCCATGACACGGTGAACGATTGGCACACCTGCCCGGCAGACGGCCCGATCCGTGGCTCGAACCCCTGTTCGGAATACATGTTCCTCGACGATACCGCGTGCAACCTGGCGTCGATGAACCTGCTGACCTTCCTCAAGGATGGCGAGTTCCAGGCCGAGGATTACATCCATGCCACCCGCCTGTGGACGCTGACGCTGGAAATCTCGGTGACCATGGCGCAGTTCCCGTCCAAGGAGATCGCGCAGCTCAGCTATGATTTCCGCACGCTGGGTCTGGGCTATGCCAATATCGGCGGCCTGCTGATGAACATGGGCTATGGCTATGACAGCGACGAGGGCCGCGCGCTCTGCGGTGCGCTGACCGCGATCATGACCGGTGTCGCCTATGCCACCTCGGCCGAGATCGCCGGAGAGCTGGGGCCCTTTGCCGGGTATGAGCGCAACGCCGCCAACATGCTGCGGGTTATCCGCAACCACCGCGCCGCAGCCCAGGGCAAGGCCAATGGCTATGAACAGCTGAGCGTCAAGCCGGTGCCGCTGGATCACGCCAATTGCCCCGACCCGCGTCTGGTCGAACTGGCCATGGCCTCGTGGGACGAGGCGCTGAGCCTGGGTGAGAAGAACGGCTATCGTAACGCGCAGACCAGCGTGATTGCGCCCACCGGCACCATCGGTCTGGTGATGGATTGCGACACCACCGGGATCGAACCCGATTTCGCGCTGGTCAAGTTCAAGAAGCTGGCGGGCGGCGGATATTTCAAGATCATCAACCGCTCGGTGCCCGCCGCGCTGGAGAATCTTGGCTACTCCAGCGCCCAGATCGAAGAGATCGTCTCTTATGCGGTGGGTCATGGCACCATCGGCAACGCGCCGGGGATCAACCACACCTCGCTGACCGGTCACGGCTTTGGCCCGAACGAGCTGCGCAAGGTCGACGCCGCGCTGGAAAGCGCCTTTGACATCCGCTTTGTGTTCAACCAGTGGACCTTGGGCGAGGATTTCTGCACCGGTGTGCTGGGTATCCCGGCAACCAAGCTGAACGATCCCACCTTTGACCTGCTGCGGCATCTGGGCTTTACCAAGAAGGATATCGACGCGGCCAACGACCATGTCTGCGGAACGATGACGCTGGAAGGGGCACCGCATCTGTCCGAGGAGCATTACGCGATCTTCGACTGTGCCAACCCCTGCGGCAAGAAGGGCAAGCGCTTCCTGTCGGTGGACAGCCACATCACCATGATGGCAGCGGCGCAGAGCTTCATCTCGGGGGCGATCAGCAAGACGATCAACATGCCCAACAATGCCACCATCGCGGATTGCCAGAAGGCCTATGAACTCAGCTGGTCGCTGGGGGTAAAGGCCAACGCGCTCTATCGGGATGGGTCCAAGCTGAGCCAGCCGCTGGCCGCCGCTCTGATCGAGGATGACGACGAGGCCGCCGAGGTGCTGGAAACCGGCACCCCCGCCGCAAAGGCCGCCGTGCTGGCCGAGAAGGTGATCGAAAAGGTGGTGGTCAAGGAGGTGATCCGCAGCCATCGCGAGAAGCTGCCCCATCGCCGCAAGGGCTATACCCAGAAGGCAATTGTGGGCGGTCACAAGGTCTATCTGCGGACCGGCGAATACCAGGACGGTTCGCTGGGCGAGATCTTCATCGACATGCACAAGGAAGGCGCCGGGTTCCGGGCGATGATGAACAACTTTGCCATCGCTGTTTCGGTCGGCCTGCAATACGGGGTGCCGCTGGAGGAGTTCGTTGACGCCTTCACCTTCACCAAGTTCGAACCGGCCGGCATGGTGCAGGGCAACGACTCGATCAAGAATGCGACCTCGATCCTGGACTATGTGTTCCGGGAACTGGCAGTCAGCTATCTCGACCGCACCGACTTGGCCCATGTGAAACCCGAAGGCGCAACATTCGACGATATCGGCAAGGGCGAGGACGAGGGCGTGTCGAATGTCACCACCGTCAGCGACAGCGCCGCGTCGAAATCGCTGGAGGTGCTGAAACAGATCAGCTCGACCGGTTATTTGCGCAAGCGTCTGCCGCAGGAACTGGTGGTGCTGAATGGTGGTGCCAGTGTTGGCGCGGTGGCGCTGGACACCGCCGGCGACCCCGTCGCGGCGCTGCAGACGCTGGTCCCCGAAACCGGACAGGCCGCCTTGGCCGCCACCGGCATGGATGCCCGCACCAAGGCGCGCATGCAGGGATACGAGGGCGAGGCCTGCGGCGAATGCGGCAACTACACGCTGGTGCGCAACGGCACCTGCATGAAGTGCAACACCTGTGGCGCGACGAGCGGCTGCTCGTAACCACGGGGCGACAAATCGCGCCCCCGCCGGGGCGCGTAGGGGCCGGGGGCTTCCCTCGGAAATCCGGCCCCGACGAGATCCGGAACCGGCGGCGCGGCCCATCCGCGCCCGGCGTTCCAGCCGACGGCCCCAGCTGCTGGGGCTGCCGGGTCCCGGGTGGGGCGGGGTGACCAGCCCCCTCACTCGAACACGGGGCGGGTGCGCTCGCCCCCGACGCGTCCAGGCCGCAGGCAGAAAATACCGGGCGGTCAACGATTGAGCCTGGCACGCGAGACTTTACAGGGGGCTTCGGCCCCCTTTTTCTTTGACCCTGACCAAAACGCGAAAAGCGACCCTGAAAGGATCGCTTTTTCACCATGTATCAACGCTATGCGAGGGTATTGGCTCCGGCGGTAGGGATCGAACCTACGACCAATTGATTAACAGTCAACTGCTCTACCGCTGAGCTACGCCGGAACGGTTCGCGTCGTATAGCAATCGAGATTCACATCGTCCAGAGGGGGGAGAGAAAATTCGCAGAATTTTCTCGGTCGTTTAGCGGGGGCGGTTCTCCAGGGCGGCTTCGATCAGCGTGTCGAAATCGGTGGCGTCGCGGATGCTGCCGATCTGTTCGGCGGTGACGGTAATTCCCCAGTTGTCGGCCATGGCGCGATAGCGGGGTTGACGATGCGCCAGCGCCTGCGCATAGGTCCAGCGAATAAATGCGTCGGGGTCGACTTCGTCTGGGGCGCAATCGTTTTCGACCAGATAGGTATCCCAAACTCGGGACAGGAATTCCGGCTGATAGGACATCGGTTTCGGCGCCTTGTCGAAACGGCGGATCAGCTCGGCGGTATGCGCCTCGGATCCTTCGATCCAGATCATCAGCGTCTGCTTGGACAATTCGTTCAGCACCTGGTCGCGCGGATCCTCGGGATTGACCCATTCGCAGATCGAACCGCCGGTGTCGCAGATGAAATGCGGATAGCCATACAACCGCTGCGCCCGGTCGATGAAATATTCGGTGTCGAGCAGGGCATAGATCTCGGCATGGCGGAACTGGTCCTGACGGCGGCGGTATTCGGCGATGGGCAGCCCGCCCTTTTCGGGCGCGCCGGGCTTGCCCAGGTAGGTCGAGACCGGGGTCAGGTTCTCGAATGAGATATTCGAGCCGATATAGATCGAATCCGACATCAGGAGATCGCGCAGGAAGGGCACCTTCATCGCCTCGGCCTTGGCATTGTCGGTGATGAACTCGCCCATGTAGCGGGTGCCGATGCGGTAATCGATCGAGTAGTGGAACCAGTCGCCATTGTCGCGCAACCGGTTCGACACATGGGTCTTGCCCAGGCCCGACATGCCGAAAAAGAGCACTTTCTTGCGACTGGCCTCGCGCCAGTCCCGAGCCGAGCCGTAGATCATCCCGCCCTCATCCTTGCTGTTCGCGCCCTTGCTAATGGGCGCGGCGGGCCGGGTCAATCGCGGCGGCGCGGGCGGCGGTTCAGCAGCATCAGGCCCAGGGCCAGCAGGGCGAGACCGCCAAAGGCATTGGTCGGCAGCGCCTCGGCGCGTATCCAGGCGCCAAGTCCGATGGCCACCGGCGGGATTACCAGTGTGACCAGCATCAGGTTTCCCGCACCCGCCATCGCCAGCACCCGGTAATAAAGCAGATAGGCCCCCGCCGTGGCGACCAGCGCGTAATATCCGATCGCCGCCCAGGTCTCCGGTTGCAGCGACAGGCTGACCGGCCCGTCGATCAGCAGCGCGGCAGGCAACAGGATCAGGCTCGACCCGGTCAGCATTCCGGCAGCGGCCAGTTGCGGTGGCAACCCGCTCAGCCGGGCGCGCGCCCAGGCCCCGGCCAGTGCATAGGAAAGCGTGCCCGCCAGCACGGCCAGCTGCGCGGTCGAGCGCGGGTCGAACCGGGTCAGATGCTCTGGCCCGATGGTCACCACCACGCCGGCGAAGCCGATGCTCACCCCCAGCAGGCGCCGGGGCGTCAGCCGCTCGTCGGCAAAGACCGCCGCCGCGACCAGCACGCCAAAGATCGCGGTGCTGGCATTCAGGATCGAGGTCAGCCCGGTCTCGATATGCAGCTGGCCCCAGGCCATCAGGCCAAAGGGGATCACGTTGTTCAGGAGCCCCATCACCAGAAAGGCGCCCCAAATGCGGGGATCGCGCGGTAGCGCGATGCGGCTGGCCCAGACCACCAGCCACAACAGCAGGGCGGCCCAGAAGGTCCGGTGCAGCACCGATGTTACCACCGGCACCTCGTCCAATGCGACGCGGATTGCCAGGAATGAGGCGCCCCAGATCAGGCCAAGCAGCAGCAGCTCGGCCCAGGCGCGGGGGGAAAGGGTTTTCTGATCGCTCATGCCCCCTTGTGCCCGATGGGGCGGCCCCCGCGCGACCCGATTCCTGCGCCTTGATCAGTTCAGCGCGTAGGTGATCTGAAGCCCAACGCTCCAGGCGCTGTTGCCGGTAAAGCGGGCACCGTTGTTGGTGGTGGCATCGCCCAGATCGGTATAGCGCACCCCGCCCGAGATCTTGGCCTTGTCCAGCGAATAGGTGCCGCCCAGCCCGACGCTCCAGAACCCGTCGGTGGGGCCAAGATCGGACAGGCTGTCGCCCGAGTGCCTCTCGTATCCCAAAGTCACCGCGCCCGAAAATGCCTCGGAGTATTTGCGCCCGATGCCCAGCGAATAGGTCACCGTATCGCTGTCGTAATCGACCAAATTGGTGAGCGGCGGATAATTGGGCGGGTTATAGACCAGCGCAGTCCAGTCGACCCAGCGCACACTGCCGAACAACAGCGTGTCGGCTGCAATACCGGTCTGGAAATCGAGGTTCACCGATTGCGGTGTGCTGATCGTACTGGTCGAGGGCAGGGTGGCCACGAAGCCTGGCGGTGCGGGCGGCGGAGGGTTCAGGCTCTCGCTTTGTTGCAGGGTATGGTCGATGGCCGAGTTATAGGTCAGCGCTACCCTTGCGGCGATATCGGGCCGCTCCCACGCGACGCCCACGACATAGCCGTAATCGACCGGGCTGTCGGTGGTCACGCTATATCCGGCCGCTGCGGGGACGGTCACGCTGGCCTCGGCCCGTTGGGCGCGCAGGCCGCCGATCACGCTCAGCCCCCGGTCAAAGCGATAGCGGAACACGGCGGTCAGCGCGTCGGTATCGGCCTTGGCCCTGAGCACATCGCGACGCCCGCCCGGCACGGGGTTTTGCGACAGCGGATAGGCGGCGTCATAGGTGATGTCGGCGCCAAAGGGCTGATCATAGATCAGCGCGAAATCCAGCCGGTCGGTCAGCGCTTTCTTATAGGCGAAATGCGGCAGGACAAAGCTGTTGGCCACATTGCCCGAAGGCACGCCGCCCAGGCTGCCGCTGACGCGGGGATCGGTCCAGCCCAGGCGGAACTGGACCGCATCGCCCTCTTCAAAGAGGATGTTGATGCCCTGGCCTGACCGGTCAAGGCCGCCCGCCTGTGCCGCCACCGTCAGGGTGCACAAAGCCAGCGCACCCGAAAGCGCGTATCTCATTGATCTCTCCCAGATATCTCCGTCCCGCGCAGGTGAGTGACTGCGGGGAGTTCCCATTGTGGTGAGATCAAATTATGAGGGTGTACAGATCGGTCAACTCTTGACGATGGGTCAGCTCGCGCCGGATTGAGAGGGCGTTACCGCGCCGTGTTCCGGGTCTCGGCAAGGATATTGACGTAGTTGCCGGCAAAGATCACCGCGGCGCCTACGAAAACCCAGATATCCAGCGCCTCACCATAGAGCAGCATGCCGATCACGGCGATGGTCGGCAGGCGGGCAAAGTCGATGGGGACGACCACGGTGGCGGGGGCAATGGACAGCGCGTTGGTGATGCAGAAATGCGCAAGCAGACCGGCCAGCCCCACCAACACCAGATAGGGTGCGGTGCCGAGCGTGGGCAGGGCGATCTGACCGTCATGGCCCGAGGCCACCAGCCCCAGCACCGCCTGCATGATCGTCAGCCAGAACATGATGCAGCCGATACTGGCAAGTCGAGTGAGCTTTTTCGTGGAAATCGTTGTCATGGCAAAGAAAATAGCCGACAAAGCCGCCGTGATGATGCCGATATTCAGGCTGCTGGCGCCGGGGCGGGCAACGATCAGGATCCCGATGAACCCGATCACTGCCGCGGCCAAGCGCACCCGTGTCATCCGCTCGCCCAAAAGCAGCGGTGACAGCAGGATGACCCAGAGCGGTTGGGTGAATTCCAGTGCAAAGACCTGCGCCAGCGGGATCACGGTGACGGCAAAGAACCACAGGTTCTGGCCGGTGAAATGCACCGCATTGCGCAGCGCGTGCAGACCCAGTGCTCGGGTGCTGACCTGATGCCATTTACCGCTGAAGGTGAGCGCAATTGACACCACCAGCACGCCGACAAAGCTGCGATACATCATGATTTCGAATGTATCGTGTACGGTGCTCAACTCGCGCCCGGCCACGGCCATCGCCGAGAACGAGGCGATGGCACCGGTCATCCACAGCGCGGCGCGGGCGATGGGGCTCATGCCGTTACCGAGCGACCCGGATATGGGGGCCGATCACTCCCACTCGATGGTTCCCGGAGGTTTCGAGGTGATGTCATAGGTGCAGCGGTTGATGCCCTTGACCTCGTTGATGATCCGGGTCGCCGTTTCGCCGAGGAATTCGTGGGTGAACGGGTAATAATCGGCGGTCATGCCGTCGACCGAGGTCACCGCGCGCAGGGCACAGGCGTAATCATAGGTGCGCCCGTCGCCCATCACGCCCACGGTGCGGACGGGGAGGATGGCGACAAAGGCCTGCCATATCTCGTCATAGAGCCCGTGCTTGCGAATCTGGTCGATATAGATCGCGTCGGCCTCGCGCAGGATTTCGAGTTTTTCGCGGGTGATCTCGCCGGGGCAGCGGATGGCCAGGCCCGGCCCGGGAAAGGGGTGGCGACCGATGAAGCTTTGCGGCAGGCCCAGCTCGCGGCCCAGCGCGCGGACCTCGTCCTTGAACAGCTCGCGCAGCGGCTCGACCAGTTTCAGGCCCATCTTTTCGGGCAGGCCGCCCACGTTGTGGTGCGATTTGATCGTCACCGAGGGGCCGCCCGAGAAGGAAACCGATTCGATCACGTCGGGGTAGAGCGTGCCCTGGGCCAGGAACTCGGCGCCCTCGATGGTGTCGGCATGTTTCTGGAACACGTCGATGAAGAGTTTGCCGATGATCTTCCGCTTGGTCTCGGGGTCGGACTGGCCGTCAAGCTCGCCCAGGAACAGATCGGATTCGTCGGCATGGATGAGCTGAATGTTGTAATTGTCGCGGAACATGCCGACGACCTCGGTCGCCTCGTTCTTGCGCAACAGCCCGTGGTCGACAAAGACGCAGGTGAGCTGGTCGCCGATCGCCTCGTGAATGAGGATCGCGGCGACGGAACTGTCGACGCCGCCGGAAAGGCCGCAGATCACCTTCTTGTCGCCCACCTGTTCGCGGATCTTGCGGATCATTTCCTCGCGATAGGCGCCCATGGTCCAGTCGCCCTTGAACCCGGCCAGACGCACGAAATTCTCGTAGAGCTTTGCGCCGTTGGGGGTGTGGTGCACCTCGGGGTGGAACTGGACCGCGTAGAAATGCCGGCTGGTGTCGGCGGTGATGGCAAAGGGGGCGCCGGGCGAAGTGCCGAACACTTCGAAACCGGGCGCGATTTCGGCCACGTGGTCACCGTGGCTCATCCAGACCTGTTCGCGGCCGTCCGTGAACCAGCCGTCGAGTATATCGAGCTTGCCCTTGGGCGTGACATAGGCGCGGCCGAATTCCGCGGTGCCGTGGCCGGATTCGACGCGCCCGCCCAGCTGGGTCATCATCGTCTGCTGGCCATAGCAGATCCCCAGGATCGGCACGCCATAGTCGAAGATTTCCTGCGGCGCGCGGGGGCTGCCCTCGCGCGTGACGCTGTCGGGCCCGCCTGAGAAGATCACCGCCCGTGGCGCCATTTCGCGCACGAAGTCCATGGTGACGTTCTGATAAGGGTGGATTTCGCAATAGACGTTCAGCTCGCGCAGGCGGCGGGCGATCAGCTGGGTCACCTGGCTGCCGAAGTCGATGATCAGAAGGCGGTCGTGGGATGTCTGGCTCATGTCAGGCTCTTAGGGTGCGGCCTGACTTTGCGCAAGAGGTGGCGCCGGAAAACGGCACGTTTTCCGGGCCGTTTTCCATGTGGAAAACGGTGCCGCGCCCGATGGGCGCGGCGTGCTTTCGTGCAAAGGCGCGTTACATGTCGCTTTTCCCCCCAGAGCGCCGCAATCCACGTTCGAAATCGGCAACCGCCTGATAAAAGACAGTCCACGCTAACCAATCACCCAGGGGATCAACCATGGAAGAGGCAATGACCCGGCGGCGCGCCCGGGGCGGCGGTGGTGCCGCCCGCCGTGCCGAACGCTCGGCGGTTGTGATCGAGACCGCCAAATATATCGAACGTAACATCCCCAATTTCGAGGTGCTCAACGAAGAGGCCCTCGAAATCATCGAGACCAATGCCGAGACGGTGCTGGCCGAGATCGGTGTCAACTTCGTCAACAATCCCGCAGCGCTGGATCGCTGGCGCGCGGCCGGGGCCGAGGTCGAGGACGAGCGGGTGCGGATTCCGCGCGGGCTGGCGCGCAAGCTTTGCTCCACCGCACCCAGCCAGTTCACCCAGCATGCCCGTAATCCCGAGAAATCGGTGGTTATCGGCGGTCGCAATCTGGTGCTGGCGCCGGTTTATGGCCCGCCCTTCGTGCGCGATGCACAGGGCGGGCGCCGCTATGCCACGATGGCCGATTTCGAGAAATTCGTGAAACTGGCCTATATGTCGAAATGGCTGCACCATTCCGGCGGCACCGTGTGCGAGCCCACCGACATTCCGGTCAACAAGCGTCACCTGGACATGCTGATGGCGCATATGACACTGAGCGACAAGCCCTTCATGGGGTCGGTTACCGCGCCGGAACGGGCGCAGGATTCGGTCGAGATGTGCGAGATCCTGTTCGGCAAGGAGTTCGTGCGCGACAACACGGTGATGACCTCGCTGGTCAACATCAACTCGCCGATGACCTTCGACGACATCATGATGGGCGCGCTCGAGGTCTATGCGGCCAGCAACCAGGCCTGCATCATCTCTCCGTTCATCGTCGGCGGCGCGATGGCACCGGTTTCGGTAGCCGGTACGCTGACCCAGGTTCTGGCCGAGGTTCTGGCCGGTGTCGCCTATAGCCAGTTGATCCGCCCCGGCGCGCCGGTGATCTTTGGTGCCTTCGTGTCGTCGATCGACATGAATTCGGGCGCCCCCACCTTTGGTACGCCCGAGGCAAGCCTCGTCACCTATGGTGCCGGTCAGTTGGCGCGGCGTCTTGGCCTTCCGTTCCGCTCGGCGGGGTCGTTCTGCGGCTCGAAACTGCCCGATGCACAGGCGGCTTACGAAACGGCTAACTCGCTCAACATGGGGCTGCTCTCGGGCGTGAACTTCATGCTGCATGCCTGTGGTTGGCTCGAAGGTGGCCTGGTGGCGGATTTCGAGAAGTTCGTCATGGACGCAGACCAGCTGGGCGCATTGCACGGGCTGGCCAAGGGCGTTCCCGTCGATGCCGAGCATCAGGCGATGGGCGCCATCCGCGAGGTGGGGCCGGGCGGCCACTACCTTGGCTGTGCCCATACCCAGGCCAATTTCAAATCCGCCTTCTGGAAATCCGAACTGCTCGACTACAAGCCGTTCGAAACTTGGGAGGAAGAGGGCGCGCGCGACACCTATGCGCTGGCCTCAAGCCGGGTGGACAAGCTGCTTGGCGCCTATCAGCAACCCACGCTCGACCCCGAGATCGCTGACGCGCTGGCGGCTTATGTGGCCGAAAAGAAGGCCTCGATGCCCGACGCCTTCATGTAAGTCACGGGTTATGCGGGGCGTGGCTGGTCTGTACCAGCTGCGCCTCGCCCATCATTGCGATCAGCAGGTCCACGTGCCGGGGCAGCGAATATCCCGCATCCTCTGCGCGCCGCTGCTCGTCCAGAACCCTTTCCAGCTCCAACAGCCGTATCAGCGCCGCCGCTGGGCGCGGCAGCTTGCCGTATCCAAGGATACGTTGCAGGTGGCGGTCGCGGTTGTATTCCGCCTGGCCAAAGCGTGCGGCGCGGATCAGCAGGCGCGGGCGGCGCAGTTGCGATACCATGTACATCAGGTCCTGCATGAAGGTTCCTTTCCCGATAACGTTCGCCACATTTTAGCCACAACCCTTGCGGGTGTTGCTTCGATGTGGAAACTACCGAGCGCTGACTTCAGAACTGTTTATCCTTTCGAAACAATCATCGGTTGACCAGCGGCTTTCTTAACGAACGAGTAACCAATGCAACCATAAGGTGTGTGCGCAACTCGGGGGATAACTGCTGGATAAAAGGGTCAGTCAATTTGCCTTTGAGGGTAGGACACGATGGGTAACTGGGCAGAAAACGCCGTCCCCGGCTGGGTTCCCGAAAGCGCGCAGCGCTATCTGGCTCATACCGAGGCGGGGTTCTCGATCCGGGATCTGGCGCGCGGGGCGGGGTGTCATGCCTCGACCGTGCTGCGCCAGATTCGGCGGGTCGAAATGCGGCGGGACGATCCCCTGGTGGACGCGGCGCTCGAGGCTTTGGCGGCCGCCCATTTCCCGCCGCTGAAGCTCAGCAGATCGCCGGTTTCGCGCGGTGGGTCCAAGCCAGAGGATACCGCCCCGATGATGAAGCCCGCCCAACAGACCGAGGAGACCCCCGACGCCGCCACCTTTGACCTTGAGGCCACGCGTATCCTGCGACGGCTGTGCGAAAGCGGCGCGGTACTGGCGGTGGCCGAAGATATGGACAAGGCCGTGGTGGTGCGCGACGACGGCAAGGGCGGCAACACCCGCACCGCCGTGGTCAGCTGCGCGATGGCGCAGGCGCTGGCGCTCAAGGACTGGATCGCCTGCGACAAGCCGGGTCGGATCAGCCGGTATTACCTGACCACCGCCGGGCGCGGCGCCCTTGGCCGACTGCTGGCTGAGACCGAGAATCGCGCCCGCGCCGCGCAGGACGGGTTCGCCGAGGCGCAAAGCCCCTTTGCCGCGCAACACCGGGTGATGGGCGACAAGACTGTCGATGGCGAGGCGGGCGAACGGCCGCGCCGGGTGCGCTACAACATGGCCGAAAGCCCGCTGATCGCGCTGGCCCGGCGCAAGGATCGCGATGGTCAGCCCTTTCTGGATGATACGTTGGTTCGGGCGGGCGAGCGGCTGCGCGAGGATTTCGAACTGGCGCAGATGGGTCCCAACATCTCGCAGAACTGGGACCGGTTCCTGACCGGCGGCGCGCGGGGAGGCTTTCAGCCCGACAGCGGCATCGGCCACGGCCCCGAGGCCGCCCGCGACCGGGTGGCGCGCGCGCTATCCGATCTGGGGCCGGGGCTGAGCGATGTGGCGCTGCGCTGCTGCTGCTACCTCGAAGGGCTGGAACTGGCAGAGAAACGCATGGGCTGGTCGGCGCGTTCGGGCAAGATCGTGCTGCGGATTGCTCTGCAACGGCTCAAGCGGCATTACGAGGAACAGAGCGGGCGCGATCGACTGATCGGATAAATCCGGGTTGTTGCCGGGGATGATTGCGATATGTTTCTCTTATGAGTTTCACCCTTCGGCAACTCCACTATTTCAAGGCCCTGGTCGAGCAGCGCAACTTTGGTCGCGCGGCCGAAGCCTGTCACGTCTCGCAACCCGCGCTGTCGGTGCAGATCCGCGCTTTGGAAGAGGTGTTGGGCGGACCGCTGGTCGAGCGGCGCGCTCGCGACGTGGTAATGACACCGCTGGGGCGCAGCGTGCTGCCGCTGGTCGATCAAGCTTTGGCCAGTGCCGACCGGCTGGACCGGTTCGCGCGGGATCAGGCAGGTGCGGCAAGCCTGTCTCTGGGCCTCATCCCCACCATGGCGCCCTATCTGCTGCCCGGCGTGCTGGCGGAACTGAGGGCGCAGAACCTGTCTTTGCGGGTGCATGTGCGCGAGGCGCGCACCGAACAACTCTTGCAGGCGCTTCACAAAGGGGAGCTGGATGCGGCGGTGCTGGCGCTGCCGGTGTCCCAGGCGGGGCTGACCTCGGTCGAGCTGTTTCGCGACCGTTTCCTGCTGGCCGGGTCCGAGGCCCGTCTGGCGCGCCTGGCTCAGGGGGCCGAGGCGCTGCGCCCCACCGATCTGCAACCCGCGCAACTGATGTTGCTGGAGGATGGCCATTGCCTGACCGATCAGGCGCTTGAGGTCTGCGGCCATGACCGGGCGGCGGCGGGGATCAACATGGGCGCCTCGTCGTTGGCCACACTATCGAGATTGGTGGCCGAGGGATTCGGTCTCACCCTGATGCCCGAACTGGCCGCGCGCTCGGAACTGGCCGCCGTGCCGGGGCTGCGGCTGCATCGGTTTCCAGCTCCGGAACCGTCCCGTACCGTGGGGCTGGTGCGGCGCAGTTCGACCTATCGGGCGCGCTGGTTCGACGATCTGGAGCGGATCATCCGACAGGTGGGTGAGGGGATCGTGACCGAAGCGCGCAAGGCCCCTCCGCCGCAACCGGCGGAAGGGCTGGGTGCCGTGGGCTAGGCGCGTGTCAACCCGTTCTTGTGCAGGATGCCTGCCAGGGCGCCGCCGGCCAGCGGGGCCACCAGGAACAGCCACAGCTGCGCCAACGCCGCGCCGTCGAACAGGTTGCTGGCGATGGACCGGGCCGGGTTGACCGAGACACCGGTGATGGCGATGCCCGCGATATGGATCAACGTCAGGGTCAGGCCGATGGCCAGCCCGGCCACTGGGGTTGCATGCCCGTCCTGGGTTGCGCCAAGGATCACGGTAACAAAGATGAAGGTCGCCACCACCTCGAAGATCAGCGCCGCCGCCAGCCCCTGCGGGCCGATCATGTTCTTGGCCATGGCGGGATCGCCGCTCATCGCGAGAATGACAAAGGCCGCCGCCAGCCCGCCCACGACCTGCGCCACCCAATAGCCGATCATCTCGGGCATCGACATCCGCCCGGCCATGAAGGCGCCGATGCTGACCGCCGGGTTCAGATGTGCGCCCGAGATCGGGCCGATGCCATAGGCCATGGCCACCACCGCCAGACCAAAGGACAGGCTGATGCCCAGCGCGCCCACCTGATCGGCCATAAAGGTAATGGTCGAAAAGCTCATAAAGACCAGCGTGAACGTGCCGATCACTTCTGCAATATTCTTTTTCATGTTCCCTCCCGTGGGGGTATTCCCCTGAATTGATATGCCGGCAGTTGCCGTGTCTTTTTGCCTTATGAAAAAAATCTAACTCACTGGACGGGAAAAAAGTCAAAAAAATACCCGCGCAAGTCGCGCGGGTATCGAAAAATGGTGGGGGCCAGGGGTCAGGCGGCGATTTCGCTATTCGCCGCGACCAGCCAATTCAGCACGGTTTCGGGCGACGAGACGCCATAGGGGTCCTCGGGGCAGTTGTCCATCAGGCCGGGTTCCTCGAACCAGGCCTCGATCTTGCCGTCATTGACGATGGCCGCATAGCGCCACGAGCGCATGCCAAAACCCAGATTGTCCTTGTCAACCAGCATGCCCATCTTGCGGGTGAACTCGCCCGAGCCATCGGGGATCACGGCGACGTTCTTCAGCCCCTGCGCCTCGGCCCATTTGTTCATGACAAAGCTGTCATTCACGGACATGCAATAGATCGCGTCGATGCCCTGAGCCTGGAAATCGCCAAAGCCGTTTTCGAAACCGGGCAGCTGATAGGTCGAGCAGGTGGGGGTGAAGGCGCCGGGCAGCGAAAAGAGCACCACGCGCTTGCCCGCGAAATAGTCGGCGGTGGTCATGTCCTGCCAGCGATAGGGGTTCGGGCCGCCGACGGCCTCGTCGCGCACGCGGGTGCGGAAGGTGACATTGGGAAGGGATGCTCCGGTCTTCATCAGACGATCTCCTTGGAATTTCAATAGGTCGGGCGAGGGTTAGAGCGATTCCAGATCGGCTTCAACCGGGGAAATGCTGCATGTGCAGCATCGCGCCACCCCGAGAATGCATGGCGGTCATGCAGCAGTGGCCTTACTTGTGACGCCGCGTTATGTTAGAGGGTGCCGCAACCGTTCCAGCCAAGGGAAACCGACCCGTGCGTGACCTGAAGATCCCCGAGCAGCGCCACCCTGAAAAGGCGCATCGCCCCGATCAGTCGCAACCCAAGAAACCGGACTGGATCCGGGTCAAGGCGCCGGGGGGCAAGGGTTATGCCGATACCCGCCGGATCATGCGCGACAACAACCTGGTGACTGTCTGTGAAGAAGCCGGATGCCCCAATGTCGGCGAATGCTGGAGCCAGGGCCACGCCACCATGATGATCATGGGCGAGATCTGTACCCGTGGCTGCACCTTCTGCAACATCGCCACCGGGCGGCCCGATGCGCTGGACGCGTTCGAGCCAGGCCGGGTGGCGCATGCGGTCGAGAAACTGGGTCTGAACCATGTGGTGATTACCAGCGTTGACCGCGACGACCTGGCCGATGGCGGTGCCGAGCATTTTGCCCAGACCATTCGTGCCATCCGGCATCGCAGCCCCTCGACCACGGTCGAGATTCTGACACCCGATTTCCTGAAATGCGCGCCCGAGGTGCTGGAAGTGGTGGTCGAGGCGAAACCCGACGTGTTCAACCATAATCTGGAAACCGTGCCGGGCCTGTACCCCGAGGTGCGCCCCGGCGCGCGCTATTTCCACTCGCTGCGCCTGCTCCAGCGGGTCAAGGAGCTGGACCCGTCGATCTTTACCAAATCCGGCATCATGGTCGGCCTGGGTGAGACCGAACAGCAGGTGCGCCAGGTGATGGACGACATGCGCGCCGCCGATATCGATTTCCTGACCATCGGCCAGTACCTGCAACCGACGCCGAAACACCACCGGGTCGACCGTTTCGTCACGCCCGAAGAATTCGCGTCTTATGAGAAAGCCGCCTATGGCAAGGGCTTCCTGATGGTCTCGGCAACGCCGCTGACGCGCTCGTCCTACCACGCGGGCGACGATTTTGCGCGCCTGCGGGACGCCCGGCAGAAGAAACTCGGCCTGGCATGACGCCCGACGATCTGGCGCGGCTCACCGCGTTGCGCCATGCGCTGCACCGTGCGCCCGAGATCTCGGGCGCTGAGGGGCGCACCGCTGCGATGGTTGCGGGTCAGTTGCGCGAGATGGGCGCCGACCGGGTGCTGACCGGTCTGGGCGGTCACGGGGTGGTGGCGGTCTTTGACAGCGGCGTCGCGGGGCCCAGCGTTGGCGTGCGTTGCGAGTTGGACGCGCTGCCCATTCCCGAAGAGACCGGCTTGGCCTATGCCAGCGAGACGCCGGGCCACGGGCATCTTTGCGGACATGACGGTCATATGGTCATCGTTCTGGCGGTGGCCGAGGCGCTGGCCATGCGGCGCCCGGCACGGGGCCGAGCGATCCTGATCTTTCAACCGGCCGAGGAAACCGGCAAGGGTGCCATGGCGCTGCGGGCCGATCCGCGCTTTGCCGAGGTGGAGCCCGACACGGTGCTGTCCTTGCACAACCTGCCGGGATTGCCGCTGGGCACGGTCGAGCTTTGCGCGCGTGCGGCCAACTGTGCCTCTCGCGGGATGGCGATCCGGCTTTTTGGCAAAACCTCACATGCGGCGGCGCCGCAGGATGGGCTGTCACCCGCGGGTGTGATGGCGGCGTTGATGCCACGGCTAGCGGCGCTGGGTCCGGGTGGGGCGCTGGACGATGGCTTTGCTTTGACCACGCTCACCCATGCCCGGCTGGGCGAGCCGACATTCGGCGTCGCGCCGGGCGAGGGCACGCTCTGGGTCACGTTGCGCACTGTCACCGATGCGCGCATGGCGGCGCTGGTGGGTGAGGCCGAGGCGCTGGTGTTCGCCCATGCCGACCCTGCGGGGCTGCGCGTCGAGATCGCTTATGACGACGTGTTCGAGGCCTGCACCAACCATCCCGTCGCCGTTGATCTGCTGGCCGAGGCCTGCCGAGCGGGCGATGTGCCGCTGCGCCTGACCGAAGTGCCGCAGAAATTCTCCGAGGATTTCGGGCAATTCGGCAAGGGGGCCGAGGCCGCAATGCTGTGGCTGGGGGCCGGGACCGGTCATCCGCAACTCCACAATCCCGACTATGATTTTCCCGATGCGCTGATCCCGGTGGGGGCCGGTATCTTTGAACGCGCTCTGCGTTCGGTGCTGGGGACCGGCCCGGTCAATTCGCAGGCAGCGCCTTGAGATAGGCGGCGATTGCGGCGCGATCCTCGGGCGGCAGTTGCGCGGTGTTCTGGATCACCTCGGCCATGGCGCCGCCCGCGCTGTCGTAATCGGGGGTGAAGCCGGTTTCCAGGTAATAGGCGATGTCCTCGGCGCTCCATTTCAGCGTTTTGGGCGTCAGGTCGGGAAAGCGGCCCTTGCTGCCGGGGATCGGCCCGCCGGACAACCACTTGTCACGCTGCAATCCACCCAGTGCATCGCGCGGGGTGTGGCATTCGCCGCAATGTCCCAGCGCCTCGACCAGATAGCGCCCGCGCGCGATCTGGTCGTCGGCGGGATCGGACATCACCCAGCCCTTGCCCGTGTTGAGCTGTTTCCACATCCCCAGGCCCCGCCGGATGTTGAAGGGAAAGCCCACATCGTGAGCGCGGCTGGGCGTATCCGAGACGGGCAGGGTGATCAGATAGGCATACAGATCGGCGATATCGCCCAGTTCCGCGTTGGCGTAGGAAACGAAGGGGAACGCGGGATAGTAATGCTGACCCTCGGGCGAGGTGCCGTATTTCATCGCATTGGCCAGGTCCAGCACGCTCCAGCCGCCGATCCCGTGTTCCGGAGAGGGCGAGATATTGGGGGCATAGAAGGTGCCGAAGGGGCTGGCAAAGCCCTCGCCCCCGGCCAGCACCAGCCGCGTTTCGCCCTCAGCCCCCGGCGCGGCGTGGCAGGAGGCGCAACCTGCAGCGGCAAAGACCAGCGCACCGCGCGCGGCATCACCCGCGACACCGTCCAAAGCGCTCTGAGCCAGGCGTTCGGGCCGGGTGAGCAGCCAGAACACCGCAAGGCCGGCAAGCGCCAGCACCGCACCGATGCGCAAGAGCTTCATCCGCGCCTCCGTCAGAAACAAGGAACCGGTCCCAGTCTAGCCGGGACCGGCGCGCGCGTCACTCTTCGGCGCGGAAGGGCTTGTGGCAGCCGCCGCAAGAGGCGCCAACCGGGCCGATGGCCCCACGCAGCGCTTCGAGATCGGTGCCGGCGGCGGCCTGCAGGGCCGCGACCGCCTCACCCATCGCCTGCGACTTGGCGCCGATATCCGAATCAGCGGCCCAGATGGCGGGCAGGGCGCGGGTGCCCTCGACCGAGGCATTGTCCGACCCGGCGGGCCAGGCGGTGGGCATCCAGATCGACTTGGCGGCGGCCAGGTTGTTGGCGGCCAGCGCGGCGGCTTCGGCGTCGTATTCTGCTTCGCCTTTGGCCATGGCGCCAAGAATGCCCAGGTTGAAGGCATAGAGCGTCATCTGCGCCTGGCGGGCCTTGATTTCACGCGCGAATTCGCCCTGTGCGTGGCTACCGGCCAGGGCCAGCCCCCCCACGGCACACAGCGTGGCGGCGGCGATGGCGGTCTTGGTCTTTGCAAACATGTCCCGTCTCCGTTGCGAAAAAGATAATGACAACATCCCCAAGTGTACTTGTGTTAATCTTAGCGGATAGTCTGCATTTCTGGTTAAAGGGTCTTAAATCTTGCACAGATTGAACTGGGACGACCTGCAATTTGTCTTGGCGGTGGTCGAGGCGGGTAGTGTGGCGGGGGCGTCCCGGCGGATGGGGGTCAATCACGCCACCGTTTTGCGCCGGATCGCCGCCTTTGAGGAGAGTGTCGGCACCCAGGTGTTCGACCGGACCCCGCGTGGCTATGTTCTGAGACCCGATCGGCTGCGTCTGATCGCGGCAGCGCGCGAGGTGGGGCAGGCCGTGCAGTCGGTACACCAGCTGGCGCAGGGGCTGGACGCGCCCCTGGCCGGCCACGTGCGGGTGACTTCCACCGATACGCTGTGCCAGAGCCTGCTGCCCGAGATCCTCGCCGATCTGCACCAGAGTGCGGGGGAATTGCGGCTATCGCTGATCTCGACCAACAGCCATCTGAACCTGTCGCGGCTCGAGGCCGAACTGACCCTGCGCCCGGCGCCGGTGCTGCCCGAGGGGCTGGTGGGCGAAAGCCCGGTCAGCATGGCATTTGCCGCCTATGCGGCACCGGGCTGCAACACCGCGGGCTGGCTCGGCTTCGACGGAGCGATGCGGAGGTCGCGACCCTGGGCCTGGTTGGAGCCGCAACTTGAGCCTGGGGCGGCAATCGGATCGGCCGACAGTTTCCTGGTGCTGCGCGAGATGGTGGCGCAGGGGCTGGGCCGGGCGTTGCTACCCTGTTTCATCGCCCGCAACGACCCCCGATTGGTACGGCTTGATGTCGGACTGCCACCCGAGACCGCAACCCCGATCTGGGTCGCCTGCCACGAGGAACTGGCCGATGTGCCGCGCCTGATCCGGGTTCGTGGCCTGCTCTGCCAGGCGCTTCGAGACCGGGCGGCGCAACTCGGCCCGTGAGCCGGGGCAAGAAAATTCGACGAATTTTCTTGGATTGCGCCGCGCAGGCAACGCGCCGTATCAGGCCTCGGTAAAGCGGACCTTGCCGATGAAGGGCAGGTTGCGGTTGCGTTGGGCAAAGTCGATGCCATAGCCCACCACAAACTCATCGGGGATCTCGAAGCCGATCCAGTCGGAGCGGAAATCCACTTCGCGCCGGCTGGGTTTGTCCAGCAGCGCAATGGATTTCAGCCGCTTGGGCATCCGGCTGAGCAAGAGATGAGTGACATGGTTCAGAGTATGGCCGGTATCGACGATATCCTCGACCACCAGCACGTCGCGCCCCTCGATCGGGCTGCGCAGATCCTTGAGGATGCGCACCTCGCGGCTCGATTCCATCGCGTCGCCATAAGAGGAGGCTTCGAGGAAATCGACCTCGATCGGCAGGTCGAGCTCGCGCACCAGATCGGCGATGAACACGAAACTGCCGCGCAACAGGCCCACCACGACCAGCTTGTCGGTATCGGCGAACTCGGTCTGGATCTCACGGCACAGCGCCTCGATCCGCGCCGCGATGGCCTTGGCCGAGATCATCTCGTCAATCACATAAGCGCGGTCAGTCATCGCAGCCCCCTTGATCTTTGGCGCGCAACATACGAAATCACGCGCCATTGTCACCAACAAATACCCAAGGACAGATGCCCACACATTCGGAAACACGTCGCCTGCCCTATACCGCCCAGCAGATGTACGATCTGGTTGCCGATGTGGCGAAGTATCCGCAGTTCCTGCCCTGGTGCGCGGCCGCCCGGATCCGCAGCATCACGCCGCAGGGCGCGGCGCAGGTGATGGAGGCCGATCTGGTGATCTCGTTCAAGGTTTTCCGCGAGCGGTTCGGCAGCCGGGTGACCCTGTTTCCAGCCGAGATGCGGATCGATACCGAATACCTGGACGGGCCGTTCAAATACCTGAAATCCGACTGGGCCTTTGCCGATGCGCCCGAGGGGGGCTGCGACGTCTCCTTTCACGTGGATTTCGAATTCAGGAACGCCATCCTGCAAGGGGTGATCGGCCTCGTCTTCAACGAGGCGATGCACCGGATCGTGCGCGCCTTCGAGGAACGCGCAAGGGCGCTTTACGGCTGAGCGATGCCCTCTTTACGCGGGTCCGTCCGACGCTAGACTGCGCGTCATGCCTGAGTTGACACGCACCCTTGCCGACTTCGCCACTGGTTCCATTTCCACGACGCCCGCCGCCCGGCTGGTCACGTCGCTGTCCGCGCTTGACTGGATCGCGGTCGGTCGGGCCGGGGTCGAGGAGCCGGTTTCGCGCATCCTGCGCGAGATGGTGTTGGAGGAGGGTGGCGCCGGGCGCGCGCATCTGTTCGGCGGCGGCGCGGCACCCCTGCGAGGGGCTGCGCTGGTCAATGGCACCGTGTCCCATGCACTGGATTACGACGACACTCATTTCGCCCATATCGGCCACCCATCTGTGGCGGTGTTTCCCGCCGTACTGGCCATGGCCGAGGCGCGCGATGCCGCGATTGTCGAACTGTTGGAGGCGGCGCTGGTTGGGATGGAACTGTCGGTGCGCGTCGGCCTCTGGCTGGGGCGCGGGCATTATCAGGCGGGGTTTCACCAGACCGCCACCGCTGGCGCCTTTGGCGCCGCCGCCGCTGCCGGGCGGCTGGCCGGATTGACGCCGCAGCGGATGGCGCAGGCGCTTGGCCTGACCGCCACGCGCGCCGCCGGGCTCAAGGCGCAGTTCGGCACCATGGGCAAACCCTATAACGCGGGTCTGGCCGCTGCCGCCGGGATCGAGGCGGTGGAGCTGGTGCGACGCGGTTTTGATGCCAATCCGCTGGCGCTGGAGGGCGACTACGGCTTTGGCGCCACCCATCACGGCGCGGGCGAGATGTCGGCGCTGGAGGGGCTGGGTGAAAGCTGGCTGTTCGAACAGGTGAGCCACAAGTTTCATGCTTGCTGTCACGGGCTGCATGCGGCGCTCGAGGTGGCGCGCAGCCTGGATATCGCCGCGCCCGAGGTGGCCACATTGACGGTTCGCACCCATCCGCGCTGGCTGAGCGTGTGTAACCAGCAGGCGCCCAGCACCGGGTTGGGGGCCAAGTTCTCCTATGGCACGGTTCTGGCGATGCGGGCGCTGGGGCATGATACCGCGCGGCTTGACAGCTATAGCGATGCCATTTGCGCAGATCCCCGGCTGATCCAGCTGCGCGACCGGGTGGAGGTCATCGGCGACGAGAGCCTGAGCGAGACCCAGGCGCATCTGTCGCTCTTGCGCCGTGACGGTCAGCGACAGGAGGTGCGCCATGACCTGATGGCGCCGCTGACGCTTGCCGAGCGCGAGGAACGCGTGCGTGCCAAGGCGGTCAAGCTGATCGGGGGCGGTGCCGCCGACGAGATCTGGGCCTTGCTGCGCACCGGCGGCGGGGCGGCTGATCTGGCGTCGCGTTTGACCGCTGGCTGAAGCGGTATCGCGCGTGCCGCGCGATGCCTCCGGCGGGGATATTTACAGCAAGAGGAAAGAGGGGGTCTTCATGGAGAGGCTGAGGTACCGACCAGAGAAAAGGCGGACCCCTGTTCAGAGATCCGCCTGAGCCCCTTGAGGGCATCGGAACAGCCGAGGTGGGCTCAGCTGCTCATGTCATAGGCCCGCTCGCCATGAACGGAGAGGTCAAGCCCGTTTGTTTCGGTCTCGGCATCTACGCGAAGCGGGGTGATGAGCGCAACCACCTTGACCAACACGATGGTGACAACGGCCGTGAAGACACCCACGATCACCAGCCCGCCCATTTGAGCGGCCCAGCTGCCGGCGCCGAGCACGGCGATCATGAGCGTGCCAAAGATGCCGCCGACCCCGTGCACGGCAAAGACGTCGAGCGTGTCGTCGATCTTCAGCCAGTTGCGCACCAGGTTCACCGCCTCCTGGCAGAGGATACCGGCGACGGCGCCAATGAGCAGTGCTGCGGTGGGGCCGACGAAGCCGCTGGCCGGGGTGATCGAGGCAAGACCTGCGATGGTTCCGGTGACGAGGCCGACCAGCGAGGCCTTGCCGTATTTGATCCGCTCCCACAACGCCCAGCTGAGCGAGGCGGTGGCGGCCGAGATATGGGTGACGGTCAGCGCCATGGCGGCGCCACCATCGGCGGCCAGCTGCGAGCCGCCATTGAAGCCGAACCAGCCCACCCACAGCATCGCCGCACCGATCATCACGAAACCGGGATTATGCGGCGGAGTGGTACGGTTGCGGCGCGGCCCCAGCACGACAGCGATGATCAGGGCCGCCAGACCCGCGGTTTCGTGCACCACGATGCCGCCCGCGAAGTCCTTGACACCAGTTTCGCCGAAGATCCCGCCATCGGCCAGCATGCCGCCACCCCAGATCCAGTGCACCACTGGCGCATAGCAAAGCAGCATCCAGAGACCCGAGAAGGTGAGAACAAAACCGAAGCCCACGCGCTCGACATAGGCGCCGACGATCAGGGTGGGGGTGATGATGGCGAATGTCATCTGGAAGGCAAAGAACAGGATCTCGGGCAGGGTGCCGCTGAGGCTGTCGGCGGTGACACCGGTCAGCATCACCTTGTCCAGCCCGCCCCAGAACCCCGATGAACCGCCGCCAAAGGCGATGGAGTAGCCCGCCACCAGCCAGAGCACGCTCATCAGGCAGGCAATGGCGAAACAGTGCATGAAGACGCTCAGCACGTTGCGGGCGCGCACGAGGCCGCCATAGAACAGGGCCAGCCCCGGCAATGTCATGAAGAGGACCAGGGCCGTGGCCACGATGATCCAGGCGGTATCGGCTCCGTTCATGGGCCGCTCTCCTTTGCTGCGAATGCGAGTGGTGAGAGCGGTTGTGCGGATTTAGGGCGCGGGAAAAAGAGGCGGCCTGCCGGAAACCTGCCTGTTTTTGCCGCTTTTTTTCAAGTGATGAAAAAAGTGGCGCTCCGGCCCGGGCTTTGCCGGTTCAGGCAGCGATCATGGAAAGGCCGCGACCCAGCAGCGCCAGGGCATGGTCGCGGGCGGCGGTGCGTACCTGTGCGCGGCCCAACGCGCCGAACTCGACTGTCTCGCTGCTGGTGGCGATGCCATCGCCCGCCAGCGCGAAACAGACCCGGCCTTCGGGCTTGAACTCGGATCCGCCTGGGCCGGCGATGCCGGTGATCGACACGGCCAGCATGGCGCGGGAATGATCCAGCGCGCCCTCGGCCATTTCACGCGCGACCTGTTCGGACACCGCGCCATACGAGTCGAGCGTGGCCTTGCGCACGCCCAGCATCTCTTGTTTGGCACTGTTGGAATAGGTGACGAACCCGCGTTCGACAACGTCGGAACTTCCGGGAATGTCGGTCAGGGCGGCGATCACCATGCCGCCCGTACAGCTTTCGGCGGTGGCGATCTTGGTGCCCTGTTTTCGGGCACGCTCCAGCAGGTCGGCAACAGTCATAGGCCCAGTACTCCATGAGAAAAGCCCGCCAGCAGGGCAGTGCACATGGCGGCAAAAAGACCGGCGATGATATCGTCCAGCATCACTCCCATCGGGTCGCCCCGGCGGTCGGCCCAGCCGACCGGGCCGGGCTTGGTGATGTCGAACAGGCGAAACAGGACAAAGGCCGCGATCCAGCCGGGCCAGAGCACCGAGATGTCGAGCCCGTGCAACCAGGCGGGCAGGGACAGCGCCCAGAGCGCCAGGAACTGGCCCGCCACCTCGTCGATGACGATTTCCGAGGGGTCGTGATCGGCCTTACCCTCGGTCATCACCCGCGTCGCCCAGAGTCCGGCGAAATAGGCGCCCGCAGTGGCCAGCGCCAGCAGGGGAAAGCCGCCCAGCTGATGCAGGACCCAGGCCAGCGGCAGCGCCGCCAGCGAACCCCATGTGCCCGGCGCGGGCCGCAGATAACCGACGCCGCCGACGGTGCCGATCAGCGTTGCGGCGTTCATGGTTTCACCAGACAGGCGGTGGCCAGCGCGGCGATCCCTTCGCCCCGGCCGGTGAAACCCAACCGCTCGGAGGTGGTGGCCTTGACCGATACACGGCCTGCATCCAGCTCCATGATCCGGGCCATTTCCTGTTGCATTGCAACGGCGTGCGGGCCGATCTTGGGGTATTCGCAAACCAGCGTGCAGTCGATGTTCGACACAATGAACCCACGCGCGCGCACCAGATCGACCGCATGGCGCAGGAAAATCTCGCTGGCCGCGCCCTTCCATTGTGGGTCCGAGGGGGGGAAATGGCGGCCGATATCGCCCTCGGCCAGGGCGCCATAAAGCGCGTCAGTGACCGCATGCATGCCCACATCGGCGTCGGAATGCCCTTGCAGGCCCCGGTCATGCGGCACCCTGATACCGCAGAGGATCACGTGATCGCCCGGTCCGAACCGGTGCACGTCATATCCGTTGCCAAGCCTTACATCCATATCCTGCCTCAATATCCGTTCGGCGCGGGCGAAATCCTCGGCCCGCGTGATTTTCAGGTTGTCCGGGTCGCCGGGTACGATGGCCACCCTCAGCCCGGCGGCGCGCGCCACCTCGACATCATCCGCCGCAGCGCCAGGATGGGCGGCATGGGCCGCGACGATGGCGCCATAGCGAAAGCCCTGCGGCGTCTGCGCAGCAAACAGCCCGTCACGGTCGCGGGTGCCGGTCACCAGACCCTCGGCCCCGGTCCAGAGCGCATCGGTCACCGCCAGTCCCGGCGCCGCGCCGGGATGGCCGTCGAGCGCGTCCAGTACGGCGCGAATGGTGTCCTTTGAAACGCAGGGCCGCGCCACGTCATGGATCAGGACCTTGGTGATGCCGAGATCCGCCAGCGCCGCCAGCCCGTTGCGGACCGAGCCCGCACGATCAGAGCCGCCCGGTGCGAGGATCAGCGAGGTCTGGGCGAATTCCTCCCACGCATCGTGGTCCTCGGGATGCAACACCAGAACCACATGACCGATTTGCGGAATCTCAAAGCGTTCCAGCGTCCAGTCGGCCACCCGGCGCCCGGCCAGCGGGCGCCATTGTTTCGGCACGCCACAACCCGCGCGGGTGCCGCGCCCGGCGGCTACGATGATGGCGGCTGTGGTCATGGCGGTCCTCGGGGCGCGGGCAGGCGGGTATTGCCCGATCTTTATGGGGTGACGCCTTCGCTGGCAATGACCCGTGGTGAAGCGATTAAAAATTAGGCATATGCGTAATTGATGACCCTTGATTGGGTGCGATTCATTGTGCAATGGCCGTGGCTTCATTACCAAGACCTCAATTGCACAAGGATTAGGCACAGGTGACGCTGCATCTCGGAGACAAGACCCTGACCCCGCCGGTGATCCTGGCGCCGATGGCCGGAATCACCGACCGGCCCTTTCGCGACCTGGTGATGGAGTTCGGTGCCGGCATGGTGGTGAGCGAGATGGTCGCCAGCCAGGAGATGGTGCAGGCCAAACCGGGCGTGCGCGAGCGGGCGGAACTGTCGGCGGATGTGGAAAACACCGCCGTGCAGCTGGCCGGGCGCGATACGCACTGGATCGCCGAGGCCGCCCGTCAGGTTGCCGACCGGGGCGCGCGGGTGATCGATATCAATATGGGTTGTCCGGCCAAGAAGGTGACCAACGGCTATTCCGGCTCGGCCCTGCTCAAGACCCCCGATCACGCATTGCGCCTGATCGAGGCGGTCGTGGGGGCCGTCGAGGTGCCGGTCACGCTCAAGACCCGGCTGGGCTGGGACGAGACGCTGATGAACGCACCCGATGTGGCGCGGCGCGCGGCTGATGCCGGCGTGCGGATGGTCACCATCCATGGCCGCACCCGTTGTCAGTTCTACAAGGGACGCGCCGATTGGGCGGCGATTGCGGCAGTGCGCGCGGCGGTCGATGTGCCGCTGATCGCCAATGGCGATATTACCTGCGCCGACACGGCCCGGCAGGCGCTGGAGCGGTCTGGCGCCGATGGCGTGATGGTGGGGCGCGGCGCACAGGGGCGACCCTGGCTGCTGGCGCAGATTTCCCATGCGCTCTATGGCACGCCCGCGCCAGAGGTGCCGCAGGGTGCGGCGCTGGCCGACATGGTGGCGCGCCACTATCAGGCGATGCTGGATTTCTATGGGCGCGACCTGGGCCTGCGCGTGGCGCGCAAGCATCTGGGATGGTACATGGACGAGGCCGGCACCCCGGTCGTGCTGCGCAAACAGGTGCTGACCACGCGCGACCCCGATGCCGTGTTGCGCCTGCTGCCCGAGGCGCTGAACGGCGCGGCGGAGGCGGCGGCATGAGCGCTGAGAACGCCATCTGGGCCTCGCTGCCGGTGCCCGCCTTCCTGATCGATGCGGGCAACCGGATCGTCGACGTGAACTCTGCCGCCGAAGGTTTCCTGAACCTGTCGCGCAAGGCGGTGCTGGGTCAACCGGTCTGGGATCAGCTGGCCATCGACGCGCCGATCGAACCGGCGTTCGAACGTGCCCGCACCCAGGGCACGCCCCTGTTTGTCAACGATATAGATGTCGGCTCGGGCAATCGCGCACCGCTGCAATGCGCCATCCAGATCGCCCCCCTGATCGGCAGTCCCGGCGTGATGATGATGCTGCTTAGCCCGCGCGAGTTGGCCGGGCGGATGACGCAAAGCCATTCGGTGAAATCGGCGGCGCAATCCGCCATCGGCATGGCCGAGATGCTGGCACACGAGATCAAGAACCCGCTGGCAGGCATCACCGGCGCCGCCCAGCTTCTGAGCATGAACCTTGCGGCCGAAGACCTTGAACTCACGGATCTTATCGTGGCCGAAAGCCGCCGCATCGTAAAGCTGCTGGAGCAGGTCGAACAGTTCGGCAATCTCAGCGTGCCCGATTTCAAGCCGGTCAATATTCACGACGTGCTGGACCGCGCCCGACGCTCGGCTCTGCTGGGCTTTGGCGCGCATATGAAGATCATCGAGGATTACGATCCCTCGCTGCCTCTGGCCTATGGCGATCCCGACCAGCTGTTGCAGGTGGTGTTGAACCTGCTGAAAAACGCCTCCGAGGCGGCGCCGGGTGGCGGCACCATCCGGCTGCATACCTATTTCGAACATTCCTTCCGTCTGCGCCGCAATGACGGCTCGGGCCATTCCCTGCCGCTTCAGGTCGAGGTGATCGATGACGGTCCGGGCCTGCCCGAAGAGATCCGCGCCGATATCTTCGATCCCTTTGTTTCGGGGCGCGAGAATGGCACCGGGCTGGGCCTGGCGCTGGTGAGTAAGATCATTTCCGACCATGACGGCTGGATCGCCGTCGATTCGGTCCCTGGCCGCACGGTGTTCCGCCTGTCGCTGCCCAGGGTGCCGAAGCAAAGCGGCGAAAAGGAGAGCAACTGATGGATGGCACGGTTCTGGTGGCCGACGATGACCGCACGATCCGCACGGTGCTGACCCAGGCGCTGACGCGGGCGGGGTGCAAGGTGCATGCGACCTCGTCCCTGACCACGCTGATGCGCTGGGTGGCCGAGGGCAAGGGCGATGTGGTGATCTCGGATGTGATCATGCCCGATGGCAACGGGCTGGAGATGCTGCCCAAGATCGCCCAGGACCGGCCCGGCCTGCCGGTGATCGTGATCTCGGCCCAGAACACCATCATGACCGCGATCCAGGCCGCCGAGGCCGAGGCCTATGATTACCTGCCCAAACCCTTTGACCTGCCTGACCTGATGAAACGCACCGCGCGTGCGCTGGAGCAGAAGCGGCGCACCGTGCCCTCAGAGCCGCGCGACGAGGTCGCCGAGCGGCCCGACGAGTTGCCGCTGGTCGGGCGCACCCCGGCGATGCAGTCGCTTTACCGACTGGTGGCCAAGGTGATGAACACCGATCTGCCGGTGATGATCTCGGGCGAGAGCGGCACCGGCAAGTCGCTTATCGCGCGCACAATCCACGATTTCTCGGACCGCCGCACCTTGCCCTTCATCTCGGTCACCGCCGCAGACCTGATGGAACTCGAAGGGCCGGCGCGGGTGCTGGCGCGGGTCAAGGGTGGCACGCTGCTGATCGACGAGATCGCCGATATCAGCGACGAGATTCAGGGCCGGATCGTGCGGATGATGGATGCGCCCGGCGATTACGTGCCGCGTTTCATGGCCACCAGCCAGGGTGATCCGGCCCGCGCTATGGAGACGGGCAAGCTGCGGCGCGACCTGTATTACAGGCTATGCGGGGCGCCCATCCATGTGCCCGCCCTGCGCGAGCGGGTGGACGATATACCGCTGTTGACCGAGTATTTCATGGCCAAGGCCGAACGCGAGGGGGCGCCAAAGCGCTGGTTGGGCACCGGCGCGGCCGAACTGTTCCGCCTCTATTCCTGGCCGGGCAATGTTCGGCAACTTGAAAACGCGGTGCGCCGGTTGTCGCTGATCAGCCGGGCCGAGGAGATTTCGCGAACCGAGGTCGAGCAGGTGCTGGGCAATCAGCCCGAACTGGAACCCGCGCTTGGAGGGCACGGCGATGCCGAAAAGCTTTCGGGCTCGGTTGCGCGGCATCTGAGGCGGTATTTCGACCTGCACGGCAATGTCCTGCCGCCGCCGGGCCTGTACCAGCGCATCCTGCGCGAAGTCGAGGCGCCGCTGATCGAAATCGCGCTCGAAGCATCGGGCGGCAATCAGGCAAAATGCGCCGATCTTCTGGGGATCAACCGGAATACGTTGCGCAAGAAAATCACCGATCTCGATATAGAGGTGACACGGCGGCGCAAACTGATGTAATATCGCCACACAAAGCGTGGCATCCGGGCCGCAACCCGGCAAAGACCACGAAATATGGCGGTAAGCCGCTTCGGCGGCACATCAGGATGAGGGCAGCAGGTGGCAACCCGGTCACAGAACGGGACGTTTCTTTCGCTCAGCGAATGGCGCAAGACGCGAAAAGCCCGCAATATCGGGACCTTGGGCCTGGTTGTTCTGGGGCCGATCCTGACCGTTGCGACCTATCTGGTGACCGGACCCTTCGATCTGGGGGCTGGCTCCACCACGTTGCGACTCATCCTGCTTGCAGACCTTGTCTATATTCTGGTTCTGGCGGCGCTGGTGCTGTCGCAGGTGGGGCGGCTGGTGGCCGCCCGGCGCGAGAAATCGGCGGGATCCCGCCTGCACCTGCGCCTGATCGGGGTGTTTACCCTGTTGGCGCTTATCCCGACGATCACGGTGGCCATCTTTGCCGGGCTCACGCTCAATATCGGGCTCGAAGGCTGGTTCTCGGACCGGGTGCGCAACGTGGTCGGCAGCTCGCTCGCGGCGGCCGAGGCCTATGAGCTGGAACACCGCGAGGGGCTGACCCAGGACGCCCGCGCATTGGCCCGCTATCTGGATCAGGCACGTTCGCTCAATTTCTTCATCTCTGATGCCGAGCTGCGCGGTGTGCTGGCCCAGGGTCAGGGCCAGATTCAGCGCGGCCTGCGCGAAGCTTACGTGGTGGACGGCGGCGGCGAGATCAGGGCGCGCGGCGACCGGTCCTATCAGTTCGATTACGAACAACCCGCGCCCGACCAGTTCCGCGCCGCCCAGACCAACGGTCATGTCATCATCCAGGATTGGGACAACAGCGAATTTCGCGCGCTGGTGATGCTTCAGGCCTATCCTGACCGTTATCTCTATGTCAGCCGAGAGGTGGATGGCGAGATCCTCAACCTGCTCGACGATACCAAGGAAACGGTGCACCTGTACCAGCAGCTCGAGAATGAACGGGGTCGGGTGCTGTTCGAATTCGGCCTGCTGTATCTGGGCTTTGCGGTGATCCTGATCCTGGCCGCGGTCTGGCTGGGCCTGTGGTTCGCCGAACGCCTGTCGCGCCCGGTGGGGCGGTTGACCACGGCGGCGCAGCGGGTCGGGGGCGGCGATCTGGGCGTACAGGTGCCCGAGGAACAGGGTGACGACGAGATCGCCATGCTGGGGCGGTACTTCAACCAGATGACACGCCAGTTGAAGGGACAACGCGACACGCTTTTGGAAAACACCCACCAGATCGAACGCCGCCGGCGGTTGTTCGATTCCGTGCTCAGCTCGGTCACTTCGGGCGTGGTCGGGCTGGACGCGCAGGGGCGGGTGACCTTCGTCAACCGCTCGGCCGAACGGCTGCTCGACTGGTCGGGCGATGAACAAAGCCTCGATCTGGCGGTGGCAGTGCCCGAGTTCGTGCCCTTGTTCGAGAGCCTTGTCGGGACCGCGCAGGAAACCGTGCAGGCCGAGATCAAGGTGACCCGCAAGGGGCAGCTGGAAAACCTGCTGGTCCGCATGTCCACCCGGCGCGGTGAGGATGACACGCTGGAGGGGTACGTGGTCGCCTTTGACGATGTCACCGACCTGGTCAGCGCCCAGCGGATGGCGGCTTGGGGCGATGTGGCCCGGCGCATCGCGCATGAGATCAAGAACCCGCTGACCCCCATCCAGCTGAGCGCCGAGCGCATCAAGCGCAAGTTCTCGCGCAAGCTGGACGAGGCCGATTGCGACAGCCTGGAATCGATGACCGATGTGATCGTGCGCCAGACCAACGACCTGCGCCGCATAGTTGACGAATTCTCGAAATTCGCCCGCATGCCCGAACCCGACCGGCACGAAGAGAATCTGACCCGGCTGGTGCGCGACGCGGTGCTGCTGCAACAGACCGGTCAGCCGGATGTGCGCGTCAGTGCCGATCTGCCCGATGCGCCCCTGATGGGCAATGTGGATGCTACCATGCTCAGCCAGGCGCTGACGAACCTGATCAAGAACGCGGGTGAAGCGATTGAAAGCCTGATCAAAAAGGGCGCGCCTGACAATCTGTCCCCCGAGATACGGGTGACCCTGTCGGGCGATGCCGATGGCAGCCAGATCACCATTGCCGACAACGGGATCGGCCTGCCCGAGGATCGGGCGCGCCTCTTTGAGCCCTATGTCACAACCCGCGACGAGGGCACCGGGCTGGGCTTGCCCATCGTCAAGAAGATCATCGAGGAACATGGCGGGACGCTGCATCTGGAGGATGCGCCCGTCTTTGACGGCCAGGACCATTTCGGCGCCATGGCCGTTATCCGACTGCCGGGCTACGACCCGGCCTCCAGATCCGCCATGCAGAGACAGGCGGCCAGAAACAAGGCGAAAGCAGGACCGACATGAGTGATATTCTGATCGTTGATGACGAACGCGACATTCGGGAATTGGTCTCGGATATTCTCGAGGACGAGGGCTATACCACCCGTTTGGCGGGCACGTCCGATGAATGCATGGCCGAAATAAACTCTGAACCACCGGGTCTGTTGATCCTCGACATCTGGCTGAAGGACAGCCGGATGGATGGAATCGACATCCTCAAGACCGTGAAACGTGACAACCCGGATGTCCCGGTAGTGATCATCTCGGGGCACGGCAATATCGAAATCGCGGTGGCCGCGATCAAGCAGGGCGCTTATGATTTCATCGAGAAACCGTTCAACATCGACCAGTTGATGGTGGTGATCCGCCGCGCGATGGAAACTTCACGCTTGCGCCGCGAGAATGCGCAACTGAAACGCCGCGAAGTGACCAGCGCCGAGATGATCGGCCAGTCGGCAGCGTTCCGCACCATGATCGGCCAGCTCGACAAGGTGACCAAATCCAATGGCCGGGTGATGTTGCGCGGGCCGGCGGGTGCGGGCAAGGAGATTGCGGCGCGCTATATCCATGCCCATTCCAACCGTGCCAATGCGCCCTTTGTCACCGTCAACTGCGCCGGGGTCGAGCCGGAGCGCATGGAAGAGATGCTGTTCGGCCGCGAAAGCCAGGAGCGTGGTGTCGAACCCGGTCTGCTGGAACAGGCCCATGGCGGCGTGGTGTTCTTTGACGAAGTGGCAGACATGCCGCCCGGAACCCAGTCGAAAATCCTGCGGGTGCTGGTGGATCAGCAATTCCAGCGCGTCGGCGGCACCGACAAGGTGCGGGTCGATCTGCGGGTGATCTCGTCCACCAACCGCGATCTCGAGGCCGAGATTCAGGCCGAACGCTTCCGCCAGGAGCTGTATCACCGTCTGAACGTGGTGCCGATCGCGGTGCCCTCTCTTGAGGACCGGCGCGAGGATATTCCGGTTCTGGCAGGCTATTTTATCGAACAATGCCACCAGAGCCAGGGCCTCCCACTGCGCGAGTTGAGTGACGAGGCGGTCGCGTTGATGCAGACCATGTCCTGGCCGGGCAATGTGCGCCAGCTCAAGAACCTGATCGAACGGGTGTTGATCTTGGGCGAGGGCACCGGTGCCATCGAGGCGCGCGAGTTGCCCAGCGACGAGGACAAGGCCGCCGAAGAGGGCCGGGTGGTGTTGTCGGGCGCGCTGGCGACGCTGCCGTTGCGCGAGGCGCGCGAGGCGTTCGAGCGCGAATACCTGCTGACCCAGATCAACCGGTTCGGCGGCAATATCAGCCGCACCGCCAGTTTCGTCGGGATGGAGCGCAGCGCGCTGCACCGCAAGCTGAAATCGTTGGGCGTGGTCACCTCCAGCAAGTCGGGCGCCCGCGTGGCACATATGGACGAAGAGGTGGAGGCCGCCGAGTAAGGGGAGCGGTCGCGCCCCTAGCCCGCGGGCCTGGGCGTGACCACCTGATACGAGCCGTCTTGATAGGTCACCACGCAGGAATTCGGACCCAGCGCCGGCAACTTGGCGCCGCGCACCGGCTGTACCTGGGCAGCCACCGCCTCGCTGCATCGGGGCAGTTCGACCGGAGCATAGCCCTTGGCGGCCATGCATTGCTGCTCGACACGAGCGCGCAAGCCGGAATTGGCGTCGACGGTATAGACATTGCCCGGCACCCAGTTGCCCGGCGTATTATAGCATTGGCCGGCAGAGTTGCAGACCGTCCTTCCGGGATAAAAGATCGGCGGGCTTTGCCGGACCTGATTGGCCACCGGCGCATCGCGCAGCGCCTTGACCTCGCAATCAAGCGTATCCGACTGTTGCCGTGTAACGCTGACGCCCTCGCGGTAATAGATCGAAAGCGGGCCGCAACCCGTTAGAATCACTGTGGCGGCAAGGGGCAGGGTCCAGAGTTTCATGCATGTCAGAGTGGCACTGAATTCGGCGTCTGACAATTGAATTGACCCTGTCCCGGCCTTCTGTCATTCAAAAACCCTCAGGCAAAAGGGGCCAGGGAATGAAGGTCATCATCTGTGGGGCCGGGCAGGTCGGATGGCAGATCGCACGGCATCTGTCGGGCGAACTGAACGACGTGACCGTGGTGGACAACAACCCCGATCTGGTGCGCCGTGCGACCGAGACGCTGGACGTGCAGGGAATTGCCGGTTTCGCCTCCTACCCCGATGTGCTGGAACGGGCGGGCGCGCGTGACGCGGACATGATCATCGCGGCTACTTATTCCGACGAGGTCAACATGGTCACCTGCCAGGTGGCCCATTCAGTATTCGGCATCCAACGCAAGATCGCGCGGCTGCGCTCAAAATCCTATCTCAACGCCATCTATTCCGATCTTTACCGGCGCGAACATCTGCCCATTGACGTGGTGATCAGCCCCGAACGTGAGGTGGCCGCCGCCGCCATGCGGCGCCTGTCGGCACCCTCAGCCTTTGATACCGAGACCTTCATGGACGGTCAGGCGCAACTGATCGGCCTGTCGGTGGACGAGGAAAGCCCGGTCATCAATACGCCGCTGCGCCAGCTGACCGACCTGTTTTCCACCCTGCGCGCCATCGTTGTCGGTATCCGGCGCGAAGGGACGCTGTTTGCCCCGGAACCTGGAGACCAGATCTTCGCAGGCGACGAATGCTATGTCTTCTGTCATGTGGATGACGTCAACAGAACCATGGAAGTCTTTGGCAAAACATATAAAAAGCAGGATCGTGTTGTGATTGTGGGCGGCGGGAACGTGGGCCTCGAAGTGGCCCGCGCGCTGGAAGAGCACAAGACCCGTATTCATGCCAAGGTGATCGAGCGCGACCGGGGCAATGCCGAACGCGCCGCCGAGGCGCTGGAACGCACGATCGTGCTGCATGGCGATGGTATGGATGCGGGCCTGCTGGCCGAGGCCGGTATCTCGCGTGCCGATGCGATGCTGGCGGTGACCGACGATGACCGCACCAACATGTTGGCTGCCGTGCGCGCCAAAGCCGAGGGCTGCCGGCTGGCGATTGCGCTGATCAACGACCCGACCCTGGTGGCGCTGATGCCGCCGCTGGGGATCGACGCCTATATCAACCCGCGCGCCACCACCGTCAGCTCGATCCTGCGTCATATCCGGCACGGGCGGGTGCGGCAGGTCTATTCCATCGGCGATGCCGAGGCCGAGGTGATCGAGGCCGAGGTGCTGTCGACCTCACCCATGGCGGGTCAGCGCCTGCGCGACATCGACTTTCCCGAGGGCGTTCTGGTGGGTGCGGTGCGCAAACAGGGCAAGGTGGTGCGCCCGACCGGAGAGATGCGAGTCGAGGAGGGGGACGTGATCGCCATATTCGCCATGGCCGACGACGTGCCCGAGGTCGAGCGGCTGATGCAGGTCTCGATCGACTTCTTCTGATGGCACGGCGCGGGCTCAAAGAGGATACCGGCCTGTTGCGGCAACTGCCGCTGGCCCTGCTGATCTGGGGCCTGTTCTCGGTCATGATGTGGGTGCCCGCGGCCTATGCCCTGACATTGAACGATCATCCCACCTCGCGCTCGTTCTTCTATTCCGGCATTCTGGGGCTGGTGACCGTCACCACCATCGCGCTGGCGCGGGCCGGACGCCCGTCGCGCCACGGGGTGCTGGGGCAGCTGGCGGCGCTGTTGTCCACCTTTGCGTTGTTGCCGCTGTTTCTGGCGGTGCCGTTTCACGACGCGCTGAAGACCACGAGTTTCCTGAACTCTTATTTCGAGATGGTCAGCGCCATCACCACCACTGGCGCCGAGATGTTTCCCGACCCCGGACGGTTGAGCGAGACGCTGCATCTGTGGCGGGCGCAGGTTGGCTGGCTGGGCGGGCTGGTGATGTGGATCGCCGCCTCGGCCATCCTGGCGCCGCTATCGCTGGGCGGGTTCGAGGTGACGGCCCAGGGACAGCCGGGCCGGGTGCTGGTCGGGCAGGGCGAAAGCGTCGATCCGCGCGGCAGGCTGATCCGAATCGCGGCGACGCTGGCGCCGGTCTATGCCGGTCTGACGCTGGTGGTGGCAATCCTGCTGCTGGCGGCGGGTGATCCCGGTCTGGTGGCGATCTGTCACGCGATGTCGGTCATGGCGACCTCGGGCATCTCGCCGGTAGGCGGGTTGTCGGGCAGTGCCTCGGGCCTGACGGGCGAGGCGATCCTGTTCTTGTTCATGTTCTTCGCCCTGTCGCGGCTCACCTTCTCGTCGGATACCGCCATGCGCGGCCATGCCCGGCTGGATCAGGACCCCGAGTTTCGCATCGGCCTGCTGATCCTGATCGGGGTGCCGGCGCTGTTGTTCCTGCGTCACTGGTCCGGTGCCTTCGAGATCGCGTCGAGCGAAAACCTCGCGCTGGCGCTCAGGGCGCTCTGGGGCAGCCTGTTCACGGTGATGTCCTTTCTGACGACCACCGGTTTCGAATCGACCGACTGGGCCGAAGCACGGCAGTGGTCCGGACTGGGCACGCCGGGGATGATCCTTCTGGGCCTGTCGGTGATCGGCGGCGGTGTTGCCACCACCGCTGGCGGGGTCAAGCTGTTGCGGGTTTACGCGCTCTATCTCAACGGCATGCGCGAGATGCAGCGGCTGGTGCATCCTTCGTCGGTCAGTTCCGCGACCGGACGCAATCGCCGCATCCAGCGTGACGGAGCCTTTATCGCATGGGTGTTCTTCATGCTGTTTGCCATTTCGCTGGCGGCGATCGCGATGGCACTGGCGGCGGCGGGGTCGGATTTCGAAACTGCCATGGTGCTCAGCATTGCCTCGCTCAGCACCACCGGCCCGCTGATCGAGATCGGCGCCGAAGCGCCGATCCGCCTGATCGAGATGCCAGCCGCGGCCAAGCTGATCCTGAGCGGCGCGATGATCATCGGACGGCTTGAAACGCTGGCCTTTATCGCGCTGATTACCCCAGCGCTGTGGCGGAACTGAGCGCCGGGCGCAGCCGGTGCTTTCGCAGATAACCTATATTTTCGGCTGGCATATCCCAAATTCGCGCGACATACTCCGCCTGAGGGAGCGCGTTGGTCCGCATCGCGTTGCAAGAACAAAGGCGAGATTGAACAAAAATGGCTTCGGACAGACAAAATCTGCAGGACGCATTCCTGAATCACGTCAGAAAGACCAAGGTTCCGGTCACGATTTTCCTGATCAACGGTGTGAAATTGCAGGGTGTGATCACCTGGTTCGACAATTTCTGCGTGTTGCTGCGCCGCGACGGACAGTCGCAGCTGGTTTACAAGCATGCGATCTCGACCATCATGCCTGCCCAGCCGATCAGCCTGTATGAGGGCGAAGACGCCAATTGATGGAACATGATCGGGCGCGCACCCGGGCCTGGGTGCTGCACCCCGAACTCAAATCCGACCTTGACCGCCGCGACCCGGTTCCGGCGCTGGAAGAAGCGGTGGCTTTGGCCGCGGCATTGCCGGATCTCGACGTCGCCGGATCGGGTATTGTGCGCCTGGCCAAACCGCATCCCGGCCACCTGTTCGGATCGGGCAAGGTTGAGGAACTGGCCACCCTGTTTCACGACAACGAGGTCGAGCTGGTTCTGATCGACGGGCCGCTTTCCCCGGTACAGCAGCGCAATCTGGAAAAGGCGTGGAAGGTCAAGATACTCGACCGGACCGGCCTGATCCTGGAAATCTTCAGCGACCGCGCACGTACCCGCGAAGGCGTTTTGCAGGTCGAGATGGCGGCACTCAGCTATCAGCGGACCCGGCTGGTGCGCGCTTGGACCCACCTGGAGCGTCAGCGGGGCGGTCTGGGCTTTGTAGGTGGTCCGGGGGAAACCCAGATCGAGGCCGACCGCCGCGCCATTGACGAACAGCTGGTGCGGCTCAAGCGGCAGCTCGACAAGGTGGTCAAGACCCGCGAGCTGCACCGCAAAGCGCGCGCCAAGGTGCCTTATCCGATCGTGGCGCTGGTGGGTTATACCAACGCGGGCAAATCGACTCTGTTCAACCGGCTGACCGGGGCCGAGGTGATGGCCAAGGACATGCTGTTCGCCACGCTCGACCCGACGATGCGGCGGGTGGTTCTGCCCGACGGGCCCGAAGTGATCCTGAGCGACACGGTGGGCTTCATCTCGGACCTGCCGACCGAGTTGGTGGCCGCCTTCCGCGCCACACTCGAAGAGGTGCTGGCGGCCGATCTCATCGTGCATGTGCGTGATATCCACCATGCCGCGACCGAGGAGCAGGCCCGCGATGTCGAGGCCATTCTGGCCTCGCTCGGGGTGGACGAGGGACGGCCGAAATTCGAGGTTTGGAACAAGGTCGATCTGCTTGACCCCGACAAGCGCGCGGCGCTGCGCGAGCGGACCGCGCGCGATGGGTCGCTGTTTGCAGTGTCGGCGGTGACGGGCGAGGGGTTGGAGCCTCTGTTGTCGGCCATCGCCGAAGCGTTGGCTGAAACCCGCAGCGAGGCGGTGCTGACCCTGGGCTTTGCCGAGGGCAAGCGGCGCGCGTGGCTGTTCGCGCAGGATGTTGTTCAGGCAGAAGAACAGACCGAGGACGGGTTCCGCCTGACGGTGCTGTGGACCCCGCAGCAGGCGGCGCGCTACGCTGCGCTCTGATCCCCGCTGCCGCTGACACGGCGCAAGGCATAGGCGGCGGCAAGCGGTCCGGCCAGTTCAAACACCACGGTGGCGCCGATGGCCAGCGCCGTGATCATATCCGCGTATTGGGGAAACAGATCACCCGCGATCAACGCCATGCCGATGGCAACCCCGGCCTGCGGCAGCAGGGCCGGGCCGTACCACGGGCGTTCGGCTTGCGCGGTTCCGGCCAGCTTGGCCCCGGCCCAGCCGCCCATTACCCGGCCCAGCACCCGAAGCGCCACATAGCCCATCAGCAGGGGACCCACCGCCCAGAGCGCGCCGAGGTCCAGCGTGGCACCTGCCAGGATGAAGAACACGATCATGAACGGCCATTCGAAATGCTCGATCTCGCGAAAGGCCCGCTTGTGGTGATGGGCCAGGTTGACGATCACCGCCCCCGCCGTCATCCCCGCGATCAGATAGGACAGATCCAGCCAGAGCGACAGGCCCGCGGTCAGGAACACCAGCCCCAGTGCCTCGATTCTGAGCGGCTCGCCACCCGATAGGCGCCCGGTCAGATAGGCGCCGGGCAGACCGACGGCCAGGCCCAGCGCGACCGAACCCACGATCTCGACCAGCGCGCCGCCCAGCAGGCCGGGGCCGGACCCGTTCCCTTCGACCGCTCCGGCCAGTACCGCCACCAGCGCAAAGAGCAACACGCCCCAGGCGTCGTCGATGGCAACAATGCCCTTGAGCCTGCGGGGGAAATCTCCGGTGGCTTGGCCCTGCCGGATTACGTCGAGCGTCGCCGCCGGATCGGTGGCGGTGGCCAGCGCCCCCACGATCAGCGCCGCCGCCAGCGGCATGCCGATCAGCGCCAGCCCGGCCGAAACGGTGAGCTGCGTCACCATCACCACCATCAGCGAGATCACCACGATGGCGCGGCCATGGGCGCTGAGCGTGCGCAGCGACAGTTCTCCCCCCAAGAGGAACGCCACCATGCTGAGTGCGATGACCGACACGATTGGATAGACGGCGGCGAGGCTCTCTGGGATCAGGTCAAACCCCGCCGAACCGGCCATCAGCCCGCAGAACAACAGCAGCGTCACCCGCGGCAACCGGCTGCGGGCGCCCAGCTGATCGGCAGCCAGACCGGCCAGGAACAACAGCCCCAGCGCGATCAGATCGGCGGCATAGCCCTCCATCCTCATTCGGGAGCGGGCAGCAGCCGGGTCACCCCCACCGCCGCCGCGCGTGCCAGATCAGCATCCAGCGACATCGGGATATATTCGCCGCGCCGCCACAACTGTGCCTGATCGTCATAATAGCGGGACAGGAAATGCCCCGATTGCCCGGTCGAGATGACAAAGACCGAACTGTCGGGATCGGCGAAATCGTAGACCCCGCGATAGCCTGCGCCATGCACATTGCGGAACGGGTCCGGATCCTCGCCCGAAGTGCGTCCGCGTTGCAGCGTGTGGTCGCCGCCACTGGTCGATTGCCGGATATTCACGAAATAGCGCAGCACCGGCACCTCGCCCAGGACCGGGTGGTCATGGGTGGCCTGGTGCGCGTCACCCCAGCGCAGGCTTTCCAGCGCGGTGCCATATCGCTCGCCGATCCAGACCAGCGCATCGTCCAGCGCCAGCCGGGCGATCTCGGTGCAGCTTTCCCTGGGCGCGCTCTGGCGGATATCGCACCAGACCGCGGCGCCGTCGATGTCGCGGAACACCCGTTCGATGAACAGCGGCTCGACATGTTTGAATTCAGCGGCCAGTGGCCCCAGCTCGTCGGTGATCAACCGCTTTTGCAGGGCGCGCAGCCAGGCGGCATAGATCAACGGCTCGGGCAGGTGTTCGTTCATCTCGCCGTTCCATTCGGCAAGAATGGTCAGGGCGATCTGGCGCTGGCGCTCGGGTGTGCCCTCGGGGGCGGCCTCGCCGGTAAACCACAGATCGGCGCCAATGAGCGGCAGCAGGGTGCGCGCCGCCGGGCTGACCGGGTCCTGTTGCGCCTCGATGAAACTGTCGCGGGTATGCACCTCGCGCGATTGCATGAGCCTCTGCCAGCGGGTCACCCGCTGGGTATCGCCCCACACAAACGAGATATGGTTGGGAAAGGGACGTTCCAGCAGCTTGTTGTTGGTATTGCCCAGAATGCCGCCCACGGGGCCGACGAATTCCGGGTTCGACGCATAGGGCATCCGGCCCTGCCAGCGGTTCTCGGCCCGCCAGCCCTGTGCGGGCAGGCGACCCTGGCTTTGATGGCGCGAGTCACGGCGGGGCACCGCGCCCACCATCTTCAGCGCCACGGTCTCGCGGTCGGCCAGCGTCAGGTTCTGCGAGGGACCGATATAGGTCTCGGTCGCGCGGATCGCCTCGTGCACCGTGCCGGCATTGACCAACGCCAGAGCCGCCGACATCGAGGTGTCGCGGGGGTTAAGCACGGTCCAGCCCAGCGACATCACATGGCCAGGCGGAGTGATGGTCTCCAGGTCATAGACGCTGCCGGGCAGGACCGGCCCGTTCTCTGTCCAGCGCAGGGTCAGCGTGATCGGGGCGGCGCCCTTGATCTCGATGATCGAGGGGCGGCTTTCAAAGGCTTTGTAGCCGTCCGGGGTCAGGTATTCCTCGGGGTTCTCGGGGTTCAGCTTTTCCACGAACAGGTCCTGATCGTCCATGTAGGACGAGGTCAGGCCCCAGCCCAGCCGCTCGCTGCGTCCCAGCAGAACCGCGGGCATGCCGGGAATGGTGCCGCCGATCACGCCGCCCTTGGCCAGTTCCAGCCGTGCCAGATACCATGTCGACGGCGCGGCAAAGCCCAGATGCGGATCATTGGCGAGCAGAGTGCCGCCGCTGGCCGAGCGCGAGGGCGCCGCTGCCCAGGCATTCGACGCTCCGGCCAGGCCCCGGCGCGGCAAGGGCGACAGCGGATCGCGTGGTGTTTCGCGCGCGGCGGCATAGCGGGGCAGGTCCGGGAACAGGTCCGCATATTCCGGCAGCGCGGCGGTGCCGGTACCTGGCGCGTCAGGCAGGATATCGGCCAGCCGCGCGGGATCGCTCAGCATCAGCGAAGTGCGGGCGCGCAGCACCTCCTCCTCCAGATGGCCCGACAGTTGCAGCCCCATCAGCTTGATGATGGCCAGGCTGTCGGCAGGTTGCCAGGGGGCGACGGGGGCGTTGAACAGGAACATCTCTGGCGCGCCGCGGCCCAGTGCCTCGTCGTTGATCTCGGCCAGGCGCGCGTTTACACCTGCCGCATAGGCCTTGAGGGCAGCGGTGGCATAGGCGTCCTGGGCGCCGACCGATTGTTGCGCCAGCCGATAAAGGTCAAGCCGCCGCAAGAGGCGGTCTATGCCGACGGTGCGCGGGCCGAAAACCTCGGAGAGGCGCCCCTGCACGGTGCGGCGCAGCATGGTCATTTGCCACAGCCTGTCCTGTGCATGGGCATAGCCGAGGCCAAAGAATACGTCCGGGTCGGAACTGCCAAAGATATGCGGCACGTTATGGGTGTCGCGCACAATCTCGACCGGCGCGGTCAGCCCGGCCACCTCTTGTGTCTGGTCGTATTCAGGCAGCGATTGACCGGCCAGATAATAGATCAGCACCACAGCCGCGACGGCAAGTGCGATCAGACCGGCGGCAAGGCGAAGTAGCCAGCGAAAGAGCAGACCCATGAGCGACCCGTGATTTCCCCGAACTCGGATTTCCCGAGCGACATTAGGGGATTGGCAGAGAAAACGAAAGGGCGGCTCGGCGGCCGCCCCTGCGATGGATCAGAACCCGGTCGGGACCACGTAGCGCACCTTGATCAGGGAATGATGCGGGTGTATTTGGTGCCTTCCAACGTCGCGCCCACGCGCAGGCCTGCGCGGCCAAACACTGCCGCCAGGATCGGCGAGCGGAGCGTATTGGTATCGGCGGCCAGAGAGTCGCCTTGATCGCTGACCACGTATTCCAGATCGGCCCCCGCCGCCCAGCCACTCGACCGGCGGAATTCGCTAAGCGCGGCCTGGGTCATGAAGAAAAGGACATGGGCATATTGCTGGGCACCCACCTGCAAGCCGGCACTGCCCTTGACGGCCGAGTAATAATCAACCGTCACCCCGTCGATGCGCAGGGCGCCACGCCCATAGCCGCCGCCAAAGACGAAACCGGCCTCGGTCAGGAGCGGCATCACCAGCATGCCTGCTGACTTTTGCGAGATCTCGACCGTGTTGGGAAACTGGGCATACATCTCGGTCAGGGTGGCGTTGACGCGTGCGTCGATCTGCGAGGCATTGGAATTGCCGACGCCATTGCCGCAGGCGGCGGTCACGGTCAAACCGGCCATGCCAAGGGCAAAGCCACGACGGGTCAGTCGGGGAGGGTGGATACTGCTCATATCTCTCGATCTCTGTATTGTTGCCTGACAAGCCGGATTTTCCCGGTCTTGGCCGCGACATTACGCCGAACGGGCCCGGCTGTCACCAAACAACTGCCCTGTTTGCGCGGGATATCGCCCGTCGGGCCGATTGCCCGCGCTGTCAGCCTTGCAGGATGCGGGCCACTTCGGGGGCAAAATAGGTCAGGATGCCGTCGCAACCGGCGCGCTTGAAGGCCAACAGGCTTTCCAGCATCACCTTTTCGCCGTCGATCCAGCCATTCTGCGCCGCCGCCCGGATCATCGCGTATTCACCCGAGACCTGATAGGCATAGGTGGGAGCGCCAAAGCTCTGCTTCACCCGGTGGCAGATATCCAGATAGGCCAGCCCGGGCTTGATCATCACCATATCGGCGCCTTCGCTCAAGTCGCGCTGGATCAGGCGCAGCGCCTCGTCGCTGTTGCCCGGATCCATCTGATAAGTCTTCTTGTCGCCGGTCAGCGCGCCCGAGGCACCGACCGCGTCGCGGAACGGCCCATAAAAAGCGCTGGCATATTTGGCGGCATAGCTGAGGATCAGGACGTTGCGATGCCCGGCCGCCTCAAGCGCCTGCCGCATGGCGCCGATACGCCCGTCCATCATGTCCGAGGGGCCGATGATATCGGCGCCTGCCTCGGCCTGGGCAAGCGTCATCTTCACCAGCGCCTCGACGGTTTCGTCATTGACGATCTCACCCTCTACCACATAACCGTCATGGCCGTTGATGTTATAGGGGTCGAGCGCCACATCGGTCATCACCGCGATCTCGGGGGCAGCAGCCTTGATGGCACGGATGGCGCGGTTGGACAGGTTGTCGGGGCTCCAGGCCTCGGCGCAATCCTCGGTCTTCAGCGCAGCATCGGTGTAGGGGAACAGGCAGATGGCGGGGATGCCGAGCGCCTGCGCCTCGACCGCAGCCTGCGCGATCTTGTCGACCGAGCGGCGCATCACGCCGGGCATCGAGGGCACCGGTTCCTCGATCCCTTCGCCGTCGCGCACGAAAACCGGCCAGATTAGATCGTCGACGCCAAGGGAATTCTCGCGCACCAGCGCGCGCAGCGCGGGCGATTTGCGGGCGCGCCGGAAACGGGCGGCGGGAAAGGCGGCGACGGTTGGGGTCATGCATGGCTCTCCTTGCACATTTGTGCATTGGGTGGCATGGAATTGATCCGGTCACAAGGGTACCAATGGCCGCGCAAGCGGGATAGAAGGCCGCGGTGACGGCCAGAGGGAAGGGCAGAGCGTTTGGATTGGTATTCCTCGATCTTCGAACTTATCGACATGCGCAGCTTCTCGAACCTGTGGTTCTGGATCGCGCTGGCGGTGGTCTGGTCCTCGGCCAGCCACTGGGTTCTGGGCGTGCCCTATGACATGGTGACCCGCGCCCGCCGGGTCGGCGGGCAGGCGGCGCAGGATCTGGACGATATCGCGCGGGTCAATGTGAACCGCATGCTATATATCGTCGACACCGCCGGACTGTGGATCTTTGCCTTTTGCTGTTTCACCCTTTCGGCGCTGGCGATGCTTGGGTTCTTTTACAGGATGGAATTCGCGCAGGCGGTGTTCCTGCTGGCCTTTCCGATGTCGCTGGTGGCGCTGTTGAACTTGTCGACGGCGCGACGGGTACGTGGGCAGGTTTTGACGGGAGAGGATCTGGCGCGGGCCATCGGGCGTTGTCGGATATACATCCAGGTCATCGGCATGGTGTCGATCTTCTTCACCTCGCTTTGGGGAATGTATCAGAACCTGTCTATCGGGGTTCTGGGCTAGACGAACGGAAACGGACAGGGGCAAGTCACGATGACGGCACCGAACCATGTGCTGGTAGGCGGCGCGCCCGAAGGCTTTGACGCGCGGCTGATCCTGAACGAGGTCGCCCGCGCGGGTGGCCCGGTGTTGCATGTGGCCCGCGACGACAAGCGGCTGGAGGCGATGCGGGCGGCGCTGACCTTCTTCGCGCCCGACCTGCCGGTTTTCGTGTTCCCAAGCTGGGATTGCCTGCCTTATGATCGGGTCTCGCCCAATGCCGATGTTTCGGCCGCGCGGATGGCGACGCTGGCGGCGCTGGTGCACCAGATGCCGGACCGTTTCGTGCTGTTGACCACGCTAAACGCGGCAACCCAGCGGGTGCCCGCGCGCGACCTGCTGCGCGAGGCGGCGTTCAGCGCCCAGGTCGGGCGGCGCGTGGATGAACAGGCGCTAAGGCAGTTCCTTGTCCGCATGGGGTTCAGCCAGAGCCCCACGGTGATGGAGCCCGGCGATTACGCGATCCGGGGCGGTATCATCGACATCTATCCGCCCGGTGACAGCGGGCCGGTGCGCCTCGACTTCTTTGGCGACGTGCTGGACGGCGCCCGCCGCTTCGACCCCGCCACCCAGCGTACCACCGAGAAACTCGACCTGATCGAACTGGCCCCGGTCAGCGAGGTCATTCTGGACGAGGCGGCCATCACCCGGTTCCGCCAGAACTATCGCATCGAGTTCGGCGCCGCCGGCAGCGACGATCCGCTCTACGAGGCGGTGAGTGCCGGGCGCAAGCATCAGGGTGTCGAACACTGGTTGCCCTTCTTTCACGAGCAGCTTGAAACCCTGTTCGACTATCTGCCCGGTGCCACGGTGACGCTGGACGATCAAGTGACGCCATCCCGCCTGGCGCGTTGGGACAGTATCCAGGATCAATACGAAACCCGCCGTCTGGCCATGACGGACCGGTCCCGGATGGACAGTGTCTATAAACCCTTGCCGCCGAGGTTGCTTTACCTTGACGACGCGGATTGGTCGGCGCTGCTGGCGGATCGGCGGGTGATGCAGTTCAACCCGTTGCCGCAGGCCAGCGGCCCCGGTGTGATCGACGCGGGCGGCCGGATCGGTCGCAATTTCTCGCCCGAGCGCGCACTGGAAAACGTCAGCCTGTTCGGGGCCTTGGCGGATCACCTTAAGGTCCGACTGGCGGATGGTCCGGTGCTGATCGCCTCGTATTCCGAAGGTGCGCGCGAACGTCTCACCGGCCTGATCGAGGATGAGGGCGTGGCCGAGGCGATCCCGGTGGCAAACGGCACCCGCATCGGCAAGCGCGGCCTGCACCTGGCCGTCTGGGCGCTGGAACACGGGTTCGAGGCGCCCGGCCTGACGGTGATCTCGGAACAGGATGTGCTGGGCGACCGGCTGATCCGCCAGCCCAAGAAGCGCCGCAAGGCCGAGAACTTCCTGACCGAAACGCAATCGCTGACCCCCGGCGATCTGGTGGTGCATGTGGATCACGGCATCGGGCGCTATCGCGGGCTTGAGGTGATCACCGCCGCCGGCGCGGCGCATGAATGTATCGCGCTCGACTATGCCGAGGAGGCGCGGCTGTACCTGCCGGTCGAGAACATCGAGCTCTTGTCGAAATACGGCCATGAAGAGGGGCTGCTCGACCGACTTGGTGGGGGCGCCTGGCAGGCCAAGAAGGCCAAGCTGAAAGAGCGTATTCGCGAGATGGCCGACCGGCTGATCCGGGTGGCCGCCGAGCGCGCCCTGCGCAAGGCGCCGGTGATGGACCCGCCGCCGCATGCCTGGGAGGATTTCAGCGCCCGCTTTCCCTATCAGGAAACCGACGACCAGCTGCGCGCCATCGCCGATGTGATGGACGATCTGCATTCGGGCATGCCGATGGACCGGCTGATCTGCGGCGATGTCGGTTTTGGCAAGACCGAGGTGGCCATGCGCGCGGCTTTTGTCGCGGCCATGTCCGGGCTGCAGGTGGCGGTGATCGCGCCCACCACACTGTTGGCTCGTCAGCATGCCGCCAGCTTCCGCGACCGGTTCCGGGGCTTTCCGCTGGAAGTGAAGCAGCTTAGCCGCTTTGTCTCGGCCAAGGAGGCGCAGCAGACCCGCGAGGGGTTGGCGCGCGGCACGGTGGATATCGTGATTGGCACCCACGCGCTCTTGGCCAAGGGGATCCGGTTCCAGAATCTCGGCCTGCTCATCATCGACGAGGAACAGCATTTCGGCGTCGGTCACAAGGAGCGGCTGAAACAATTGCGCTCGGACGTGCATGTGCTGACGCTGACGGCCACACCGATCCCGCGCACCCTGCAACTGAGTCTGACCGGCGTCCGGGATCTCTCGATCATCGGCACGCCGCCGATCGACCGGCTGGCCATCCGCACCTATGTCAGCGAATTCGACGCGGTCACCATCCGCGAGGCGCTGCTGCGCGAGCATTATCGGGGCGGGCAGAGTTTCTATGTGGTGCCGCGCATCACCGATCTGCCGGATATCGAGACCTTCCTGAAGGAACAGCTGCCCGAGCTCACCTATGTAGTGGCGCATGGCCAGATGGCGGCGGGTGAGCTCGACGACCGGATGAACGCGTTCTACGACGGCAAATACGATGTGCTACTGGCGACGACCATCGTCGAAAGCGGGCTGGACATCCCCACCGCCAACACGATGGTGGTGCATCGGGCCGATATGTTCGGACTGGCGCAGCTTTACCAGATCCGGGGCCGCGTGGGCCGGTCCAAGGCGCGCGCCTATGCCTATCTGACCACCAAACCGAGAGTGCGCCTGACCCCTGCAGCAGAAAAGCGGCTGCGGGTGCTGGCCTCGCTCGATACACTGGGGGCGGGGTTCTCGCTGGCGAGCCAGGATCTGGACATTCGCGGCGCGGGCAACCTCTTGGGCGAGGAACAGTCGGGCCAGATGCCCGATGTGGGCTACGAACTCTACCAGTCGATGCTGGAAGAGGCGATTGCCAAGATCCGCAGCGGCCAGATGGAGGGGCTGAGCGAGGCCGACGACCAATGGGCGCCGCAGATCAACCTGGGCGTACCGGTGCTGATCCCCGAAGACTATGTGCCCGATCTGGACGTGCGGCTGGGCCTTTATCGGCGGCTCTCGTCGCTGACGACCAAGGTCGAGCTGGAAGGGTTCGCGGCCGAGCTGATCGACCGCTTTGGCAAGCTGCCCAAAGAGGTGAACACGCTGCTTCTGGTGGTGCGGATCAAGGCCATGTGCAAACGCGCAGGCATCGCAAAACTGGATGGCGGGCCAAAAGGCGCGACCATCCAGTTCCACAACGACAAATTCGCCTCGCCAGCGGGGCTGGTCGAGTTCATTCAGGCACAAAAGGGGCTGGCCAAGATCAAGGACAACAAGATCGTGGTGCGGCGCGACTGGCGGTCGGATGCAGACAAGATCAAGGGCGCCTTTGCGGTGGCCCGGGATCTGGCCGAAAAGGTCGCGGCGGAGAAGAAGGGCAAGGCGTAGCGCGCAGATTTTCAAGTGAAAATCTGCATGCAAAATCTTCGTCGAAGATTTTGCCCCCGCGTGGTCAACGCCCGGTGGTGAATGTGCAAAGTTGCCAGATGCCCTCTGGCGACTGGACCAGAGCCGCGCGGGCTCCTGACATCGGTGTCAGGTAATCGCGATGCAGATAGCCGCGTGTGCTGTCTGACAGGATCACGGCGCGATACTCGGTCTCAGGGTCGAACCTGGCGGCAAGTACCACCTCGAAACTGACCCGTGTCAGGATATCTCCGCTCCGGTCCGGGGCCTGGCGCAGGTTCACATTCTCGCCATTGACGAAAAAGGCCTGTGTCGGATCGATCCTGGCGGGCAACTGGATGCGCCAGTGATAGGGCATCCAGAACTCGCCTTCGGCATCGAAATATCCCGGCGCGGCCAGTGTTTCGGCCAGCGCCTGCCACCGGTTGTCGACCGCGCTTTGAGGATTGGTGCCCGATGGGGTCAGCATCTGGCGCAATTCGTCCGGGCCGCCCGGGCCGTCGTCGCTGAGGCTGAGATCGGGGCAGGCTGCGGCGGCCAGCCCGTCAAGATCGCGCGCGGCGACTGTTGTGCGCAGACTGTCGCGCAGGGCAAGAACCTCGGTATTTGCCAAGGCCTCGTCCCGGGGGACAAAGCTCTGCCGCTGGGCCAGCGCGGGCTCGGCTAGAAACAGGAGCAGCGGCAGGATGATCAGTACTCTCATCGTCACTCGGCCGCCCGCATCGCCGCCTGGGCGCAGAAACACGAAGCGCCGACCGCGCGATCGGCCCGCGCCAGCGCCAAGTCAAGCCGCTGGCGGATCTGGACGATCTCGACCGTTTCGCCACGCGCTTTCAGACAATCGTGCAAACCTTTGAGACTCCATATATTATCTGGATGAACGGCGGCGCGGCTCAACTGGCCGCCCAGGCCCAGATCAGCGCGGTAGACTGCCTCGGCCTCGTCGGTATGGCCCTGTTCGAACAGCAGCGCGCCCAGTGCGTGGCGCGTGGGCTGCATCCAGCCCCAGGGCTCGTCATACGGCAGATTGTCGTCCAATTCGACCGAGCGTCGCAGATGGGTATAGGCCAGATCGTAGTTGCCCTTCCGGTATTCGATCTCGCCGCGCAACATTTCTTTTGCAATATCAAGAAGGTCGATGACGCGGTTGTTGTGCAGCAACCGGCTTTCGGGCACCCGGGCCGCAGCGGTCAGGAACACCTGTTCCTCGGCCTCTGCCTCGGTCACGCGGCCGGTGGCGGCAAAGGCGACGGCACGGGCGTAATGCACGGTAGCGGTAAGCGTGCGGTAGAGATCCGGATCGGCGGGCGGTTCCAGGGCGATGGCCTCGTCCCAGCGGCCGAACCGGATCAGGATATGCGGCCCCATCGCCATGTAGCTCTCGAAATAATCCGCCATCGGCGGGCTTTCCATGCGCAGCATCTCTTCGGGGACCGAGGCCCAGAGATCGCGATTGGCCTCCAGCGCCGGTTGCATCTGGCCCAGGAACAGGGCGCCATAGATGGCGAAATGGCAATTGTGGATGCGATAGCCGGTATAGATGTTGAACGCGCCCTCGCGGTCGAGATACTTGCGGTCGGCCAGCGTGGCGCGGCGGTTCCAGTGGACGACATCGTGATATTGGCCGCAAAGCACGTCGATATGGGTGGGCATATGCACCAGGTGGCCAGCATCGGGCACCAGTGTGCGCAGCACATCCGCTGCCTTCAGCGCCTTTTCGGGGGTGGGCGACATCTCCATCAGGTGCACATAGAGGTGCAGAAGCCCCGGATGGCTCATCGCGCCCGGGGCGTCACTCAGGGCGGTTTCCAGTACCTCCTGCGCCTCTCGCGTGGCGGCACCGGGGGCGGGCTGGCCGGTGGCCAGATCCCACATCTTCCATGGGGTCAGGTTCAGCAGGCTTTCGGCATAGATCGCGCGCAGGTCGAGGTGATCGGGATGCGCGGCAAAGGCGGTGCGCATGGCGTCGGCAAAATCGTGGTCCCAGCAGTGCATGTCCGCGTCCAGCTCTCGCTGAGGATAGCGTGCGGGCAGGGCGCGGATCAGCGCCTGTTCAACCGGTGTGCCGCCCGCGACCCGCGCCAGCGCGGCCTGGCTTGCGTCATAGGACGTGGCCAGCGCCTCGGCCCGGGTGGCGCTGTCCCAGCGTTCCCACGGCATGTTGTAATTTGGGCCGCTGGCATAGGCGAGGCCCCAATGGGCCATGGCGCAATCCGGGTCATGTTCCAGCGCGCGGCGGAAACAGGCTGCGGCCTCGGCATGGTTATAGCCATAGGTCCAGATCAGGCCCCGGTCGAACCACAGCTGCGCCTGGGGCGCGGTGGTGGTCACTGGGCAGCTGTAGTTGCCCAGATCATAGCCGTAATCGCTCATCCTCACCTCCCTTTGCTTTCAGCCTGAGACTAGAACAGGCCGCGCGGCAGGAAAAGGTCAGGCGATCGCCCGCTCCTCGATCCGGCCCATATGCAGCATCAGGGCAAAGCCTAGCGCGCACATGATCAGGATACCGGTGGTCAGCGGTGCCATCGAGCCGTCGAACAGCAGGCCCACAGGGGCGGCGATGGCGGCGGCGAGCACGGTGGCGACTGCTCCGATGACCGAGGCTGCCATGCCAGCGATATGGCCCATCGGCTCCATCGCGATGGCGTTCAGATTGCCCAGCGTGGTGCCGGCCATGAAGAACACCGCCGTCTGCCAGGCCACGAACAGGCCGAACCGCGCGTCGGGAGACATCTCGACCCAGCCGCTGACGATCATGGCGGTGGTGAATACGATCTGTGCGCCCAGCGACCAGGTTACCATTCGGCGCATGCCAAGCCGCACCACCAGCGCCGCGTTGAGCAGGCTGGCCGAGCCCGAGATCAGCGCCACCAACGCGAACCAGAAGGGAAAGCTGTCGGCGCGGTCGTGGATCACGTCATAGACCGGCTGCACCATGGTCAGCATGGTAAAGAGCGTGCCCATGCACAGCGTCTGCACCATGATCGACAGGCGCACCGTGGGATGGGCGAACATCTGGCGCACCGCATCGGCCAATAGCGGGCCGCGAAACGGGCGGCGGTTTTCGATCGGCAGCGATTCCGGCAGGCGCAGACCCAGCCACAAAACGGTAATGGTCGAGAACAGGATGAAGGAAACGAAGATGCCGCGCCAGCCGACCAGCGCGATCACCCCGGCCCCCAACAGCGGTGCCACCGCCGGCACCAGGGTAAAGATCAGCATTGCAATCGACACGATCCGCGCCATCTGCCGCCCAGCATAAAGGTCGCGCACGATCGCCATCGCCACCACACGTGGCCCGGCGGCGCCCAGGCCCTGGGCGACACGGGCAGCCAGCACCAGTTCGAGCGACGAACTGAACAACGCCACCGCGCTGGCTAGGATATAGAGCGCCGCACCGCCATAGATCACCGGTTTGCGGCCAAAGGTATCCGATAGCGGGCCGGTGAAGAACGTACCCACGCCCATGCCCAGCACGAAAGAGGTCAGGATCAGCTGCGCCCGGTTCACCGCATCGGGGCTCAGCTCCTGCCCGATTTCGGGGAGGGCGGGCAGCATCGAGTCGATGGAAAAGGCGATGGTTGCAAACATCATCGCGATCAGCGCGATGAATTCGGCCTTGGACATCCGGTCTGCCATTTGGGGGTCTCCTCTGGTCTGGCGCTAACATGGCCGGGCAGAGGGGACCAGTTCAGAACCGCACAGATATCTGTGCGTTCATGCGGAGGTGGTCTCGATCTGAGACATGATTTCGCGGATCACCTGTTCCCACAATTCCGGCGGCTGCGCGCCCGGAACCGCATGCTGGTTGGCGACGATGAAGGTCGGGACCGAGCTGACCCCCATCTCGCGCGAATGGCTGTCGCGCTTGGCGATGTCGTCGCGGTCGGCATCCGATTTCAGCAGTTTCAGCACCACGGCGGCATCCATGCCGATACTGTCGGCGATATCGGCCAGCACCTCGGCATCGCCGATATCGCGGCCCTCGGTGAAATAGGCGGCAAAGAGGGCATCGACGGCCTCTGTCTGCTTGCCCTCGACCCCGGCCCAGTGGATCAGCCTATGGGCGTCCAGCGTGTTTGGCGTGCGCTGCATCGCTTCGAAATCAATCGCCAGCCCGGCCTTTTCGGCATGTTCCACCACCGGCGCATAGGCGCGCACCGCGCCCTCCTTGCCGCCGAACTTGCGCTCCAGATACTCGCGCCGGTCCATGCCCTCGGGGGCCATGTCGGGGTTCAGCTGGAAAGGGTGCCATTCGATCACGAAAGGATGGTCCGGGATCGCCGCCAGCGCCTTGTCCAGCTGGGTCTTGCCGATATAGCACCAGGGACATATCGGATCGGACAGGATATCGAGCTTGACGGTCTGGGTCATGGTTGCGGGGCCTTGAAATAGGCCGGGAGCGCCCGGCGCAGGAGTTTGCCATTGCCGCCCGTGGGCAGCGCCGGAAGATGCACAAAGGCGCGCGGCTGCTTGTAGCGGGCCAGATTGGCCTCGACATAGGTGCTCAGCGCGCCCGCGTCCAGTTCGGCGGGGCCGGTATAGAAGGCGGCGATGATATAGGTGTCGGGTTTCACCTCGACGGCGGCGGCGCCGACCTGCTCGATGCCGGGAAAGCGGATCAGCGCGGCCTCGACCTCGACCGGCGAGACGCGATAGCCGCCCGCGTTCATCATGTCGTCGTCGCGGCCCAGATAGGTGATCTGCCCGTCGATGGCCATGGCGCCCTGATCGCCGGTCAGGAACCAGTCGCCCTGCATCCGGGCGGCGGCCTCGTCAGGCGCGTTCAGATAGCCCAGCATCAGGCCGGGGTCGCCGCGATGTACCGCGATGGTGCCGGGCTGGCCCTGCGGCACCGGTCCGTCGGGGCCGAGGATGGCGATGCGGCGGCCCACCTGCGGCTGTCCCAGCGCCTCGCCGCGCGCCGGATGGGCGGGGCTGGAAGAGATGAAAGTGGAGCATTCGGACATGCCGAAAGCCTCGTACAGCTCGGTCCCGGTGGCGCGGGTCCAACTTTCGTGCAAGGCGCGGGGCAGTTTCTCGCCCGCGCACAGGGCATGGCGCAAAGCGGGCAGGTCGAGTTTGCCCACCCCCTGTAGCATCTTGCGAAAGACGCCGGGCGCGGCGGCAAACAGCGTAGCCCCATGGGCGGCCAGCAGGCCGGGCAGGGCGGCGATATCGGTGCCGGGTTCGGGGATCAGCGCGGTTGCGCCGATGGCCCAGGGATCCATCAACCCGGTGCCCAGCGTGTAGGTCCAGTTGAAGGCGCCCGCGTGGCACAGCCGGTCCTCTGGCGTCAGCCCGTACCAGCCCTCGACCATCATCTGGCGCGCCCAGATGGCGCGATGGGCATGGGCGACGGCGCGTGGCTTGCCCGAGGTGCCCGAGGTATAGACCGCATAGGCCAGCCGGTCGGGGTCGCCCAGGGCATAGTCGGCGGGTGGCAGGGCATGCATGGCGTTCAGCGCCTCGATGCCGATCTGTTTAGGATGCGGGGCACAGGCCACATCGGGCGCGCGCAGGATGGCGGCGGGAGAGAGGTCGGCGATCATGCGCGCGGTCTCGGGCTCGGTCAGTTGCGACGAGGTTGGCACCGGCACAATCCCTGCCGCGATGGCGCCCAGATAGGCGATCGGAAATTCGACCGTGTTTCCCAGCCGCATCAGCACGATGTCACCGGGCGCCAGCCCCGCTTGCAACAGCCCCGTCGCGGTGCCCAGAATGGCATGCTCCAGTCGGGCATAACTCCAATCCTCGGCTCCACCGGGGCGCAGCACCGACAGCGCCACCTTGTCGGGCTGGCGGCGGGCATGGCGCATCACGTGGGCGGCCAGGTTGAACGGGGCGGGGCAGGGCTGCGGCGGCCCTTGGTCAAAGATCGACAGCATGGCCCTTGGCTAGCCCGACACCGCGCCCGTTGCAAGCGGGCGCGGCTGCGCCTATAGACCGGTCATGACCAAGCGCGACCCGTCATCCCTGATCCGTATCGCCCGTGAAAACGGCGCCGAGGCCGAGGCCGAACCGCTGGATCTGGGCGCGCGCGTGCGCGAGCTGCGCAAGGCCCGAGACTGGACGCTGGAACAGGCGGCCAGCCAGGCGGGGCTGGCCCGCTCGACGCTGAGCAAGATCGAGAACGGCCAGATGTCGCCCACCTATGAGGCGCTCAAGAAGCTGGCGGTGGGGCTGCAGATCTCGGTGCCCCAGCTGTTCACCCCGCCGCAAAAGGGACAGGTGAACGGGCGGATGACGGTGACCAAATCGGGTTCGGGCGCGGGCCATGCCACCGCCACCTATGAGCACGAACTGCTGGCCGACAGCCTGACCAAGAAACAGATGCTGCCTTATCGCGCCCGCGTTCGCGCCCGCGCGATGGAGGAATTCGACGGTTGGGTCCGCCATGACGGCGAAGAGTTCCTGTATGTGCTGACCGGGGTGATCCGGCTTTATACCGAATTCTACGAACCGATCGAGATGCGCCGGGGCGACAGCGCCTATTACGATGCCTCGATGGGCCATAACGTGGTGTCGGTCAGTGACGAGGACGCCACCATCCTGTGGGTCACATCGCTGACCTGAGGCAACGCCTAGTCATCAAGCTCGCGGCTGAGCGTTTCGACATAGAGAAAATCCTCCAGCTCCTCGCGCGCTTCTGACAGGGTCAGGTTGTGGCGGTCGGCCAGATAGGCTTCGAACCGGCCGCGGTCGAGCTTCAGGAACGGCATGTCACTATAATCCAGATTGGGAAACCGGCGCTTTGCCCGGGCAAAGGCGCTTGCCCAATCCTGTGTCAGGTCGGTCCAGGTCAACATCGCTGAGCATTCCTTCGTGGGTGGTTGACGGAAACGCTCCTCCCTTGTCTCAGCCTAGAAATGTAACAGCTTTGCAAGCACCGGGCAAAACGCCGCACGACATTTGGGCGAATATTTGCTGGAGTCACACCTTTGGCGAGTGCCGTCGGATCAGTCCTGATACCACCAGACATCCGGCATGTATTGCGGCCCGTCGCCATAGATCGGTGGATTGGGCGGAAAGCGCAGCTGCCTGATATGGGCGATGCGTCCCACATCGAAGCGCCAGATCGGGATCACATAGCGTCCAGCGGTTAAGACCCGATCCAGCGCGCGGGTTGCCTCGGTCATCTCCTCCTGCGTGGTGGCCGCGAGCATGGCGTCGATCATGGCGTCGATGGCGGGAGAAGCCGCGCCCATCAGGTTGCGGCTGCCCGGCTGACCCGCGCTTTGCGAGCCCCAATAGAGCCTTTGCTCGTTACCGGGCGACAGCGACAGGTCACGGCGGAAAGGGGTCAGGTCGAAATCCAGCTCGGCCACGCGGGCGGTATATTGGGCGTTGTCCACCTTTTCGATCTGGGCCGAGATGCCCAGCCGCTCCAGCGCGCGGGTATAGATCTCGAGCACCGTCTGCATGTCGCTGTCGCCCTGGCGCAGCAGAAACCGCAGCGCCAGCGGCGCATCGTCTGGCCCCAGCAGCTGACCCTGCTCGATGCGGAACCCGGCCTGTTCCAGCAATTGCGCGGCACGGCGCAGATTGGCGCGGTTGCGCGCGGTGCCATCGCCCTGGGGCAGGGCATAGCCTTCGAGCGTGCCGGGCGGCAGATCCGCGGCAAAGGGGGCCAGCAACTCGGCCTCGCGCCCGCTGGCGGGACCGGGCCGATAGGCCAGATCGGTGCCCGAGAAATACGAGGTGATGCGCGGCATCACCCCACCGGTCACCGTGTCGTTGATGAATTCGAAGTTGAAGGCCAACAGCAGCGCCTCGCGCAGGCGCCAGTCATCGAAGGGTGCGCGCCGGGTGTTGATCACGAAACCGGTCATCCCCGAAGGTTTGCCATGGGCGATCTCGGTCTTGATCACATCGCCACGCTGGGCGGCCGGGAAATCATAGGCGCTGTCCCATTTCTGGGCGTTGAACTCGCGAATGGCACTCAGTTCGCCGGCCTTGAATGCCTCCATCAGCACCGTGCCGTCGCCGAAGAAGTCGATCCGCATCTCGTCGAAATTCATCGTGCCGCGGCGAAAGCCGAGATCGGCGCCCCAATAGTCGGGATTGCGGGCAAAGCTCACGTAGCGCCCCGGCTCATAAGTCGAGACCACATAAGGGCCGGTGCCGATGGGGATGTCGTGGATGCTGCCCTCGGCCAGGCTGCGCCCCTGCCACTGGGCCTTTTGCAGGATCGGGCGCAGACCGGCCAGCATGGCCAGTTCGCGGTCGTCATCGGCGAAGGTGATCCGAACGCTGCGCGGCCCGGTGGCTTCGATATGGGCGATGCGCGACCAGAAACCGCGATAGCGCAGATGCCCCTCGGTGCCCAAAGTCCGGTAGGACCAGATCACATCCTCGACCGTGACCGGGCTGCCATCCGAGAATCGGGCCTCTTCTCGCAGGGTGAATTCGACCCATGCGCGGTCCGGCGGCACTTCGACCGATTCGGCCAAAAGACCGTAAAGCGTGAAGGGTTCGTCCCAAGACCGGCCCATCAGGCTCTCATACGACCAGAAGGGCATCTGCCAGGGAAAGGTGCCTTTCTGGGCAAAAGGATTGAGGCTGTCAAAGCCGCCGGTGTTGCCGAACACTACGCGCCCGCCCTTGGGCGCGTCCGGGTTGGCATAGGGCAGGGACACAAAATCCGGTGGCAAGGCAGGCTCACCATACATAGCTATGGCATGACGTGATTCTGCATTGGCTAAACTGGTGCCCAATAGAAAGGCGATTCCCGCCGTCAGCAGGCGGAACTGTCGGAAATAATCTGGTCGCACTTGCGCAACAATCCTGCTCGGGCCTTATTTTCTTGACCCTCACTCTAACGATGGTTTCACGTCTTTTCAAACTTTTAGCTTGGATGCGGGCGCGGAATTGCTTATAAAGGGGTCACTGCTCGATAGGTTTCTTGCCTGTATGAAACCTGCCTCAATAACTTAACGCCCGCCTTGTGCGGGCGTTTTTTTTGGGCAGCTCAGATAGCGCAGCAGCAAAAACCCGCACAGCCATGCGCACTTCACTTCGCCCGAAATACTTCGGGGGGAGGTGACAAAATTCTACGAATTTTGTGGCGGGGGGCTCCGCCCCCCTTTCTCTCACCGCCCCCGGAAATACCCGTTTTCTTTGCAGGTGCAGCATGGCAGGGTGTTGCGCGACAGAACCTGTTTCAGAGAGGGAAAGACATGTCGCTGAACGGCAAGACCGCTATCGTTACCGGATCGAATTCAGGCATCGGCCTGGGGATTGCCCGTGAACTGGCCCGGGCGGGAGCCGATGTGGTTCTGAACTCCTTCACCGACCGCGACGAGGATCACGCCTTGGCCGCAGGTCTCGCCGATGAATTCGGCGTGGCCGCCCGCTACGTCAAAGCCGACATGTCCAGGGGAGCGGAGTGCCGGGCGCTGATCGCGCAGGCCGGGCGCTGCGACATCCTGATCAATAATGCCGGTATCCAGCATGTGGCGCCGATCGACGAGTTCCCGCAGGAAAAATGGGATGCCATCATCGCGATCAACATGAATTCGGCCTTTCACACAATGGCCGCCGCACTGCCGATGATGCGCGAGGCGGGCTGGGGCCGGATCGTCAACATCGCCTCGGCCCATGGCCTGACCGCCTCGCCCTTCAAGGCGGCTTATGTGGCCGCCAAGCATGGGGTGGTTGGCATGACCAAGACCGTGGCGCTGGAAACCGCGCAGGAGCCGATCACCTGCAACGCCATCTGCCCCGGCTATGTGCTGACCCCGCTGGTCGAGGCGCAGATCCCCGACACGATGGAGAAATACGGGATGAGCCGCGAGGACGTGATCAAGAAGGTCATGCTGGAGCGGCAGCCGTCCAAGGAATTTGCCACTGTCGAACAATTGGGCGGCTCCGCCGTGTTCCTGTGTTCCGATGCGGCGGCCCAGATCACCGGCACCACGATCAGTGTCGATGGCGGCTGGACCGCACTTTGAGCCGAGGGCGGAGGGGGCCTCTGCCCCCCGGCACAAAATTCGCAGAATTTTGTTGCCTCCCCCCGGAGTATTTGTAGCGAAATGAAGAGGGGATCGCGGTGCGTCGGATCAATCTGGCCTTGCAGGGCGGCGGTGCACATGGCGCTTTCACCTGGGGCGTGCTCGACCGCTTGCTGGACGAGGCGGATGTCGAGGTGGCGGCGATCACCGGAACCTCGGCCGGGGCGCTGAACGGGGCCGCCTTCAAGGCCGGCATGGTGGCCGGAGGGCGAGAGGGCGCCCGCGCAGCACTTGACCGGGTCTGGCGACGCATGGGCGCGGTCAACGACGACCGGATCAGCGGCTGGCTGGGGGCCGGGGATCCGGCGCAGCTGGCCCGGATGCTGGAATATTCCGCCCCCTTTGCCCTGGCCGAAACATGGTCGCGGCTGGTGTCGCCCTATGCCTATGGGCCATTCTACGGCAACCCGCTGCGCCCGGTGGTCGAGGCGCTGGATTTCGCCAATGTCTGCGCTCATGAGGGGCCAAAGCTCTACATCTGCGCCACCCGTGTGCGCACCGGCAAGATCCGGGTTTTTGCCGAGGAAGAGATCAGCACCGACGCCATCCTCGCCTCGGCCTGCCTTCCGACCCTGTTTCAGGCGATCGAGATCGACGATCCCGAGACCGGGCGGCGCGAGGCCTATTGGGATGGCGGCTATACCGGCAATCCGGCGCTGTTTCCGCTCTTCAACCGCGACCTGCCCGACGATGTGGTGATCGTCAACATCAACCCGCTGGAGCGCGACGCGCTGCCGGTCACGCCGCAGCAGATCCAGAACCGGATCAACGAGATCAGCTTCAACTCGTCCCTGTTGCGCGAGTTGCGGGCGATCCACTTCGTGCAGCGCCTGCTGGAGGATGGCACGCTGGAGCGGGGCCGGATGAGCCGGGTCCTGGTTCACATGATCGCCGATGACGCGCTGATGAACAGCCTGTCGGTGGCAACCAAAGTGGTGCCGCTGCCCCAGATCCTGGATCGGCTGAAACAGGCGGGCCGGACGGCGGCGGATTCGTTTCTGGATGCCCATAAGGACGACTTGGGCCAGCGCTCGACTGTCGATATGGAGGCGATGTTCGGCTAGGCCCCGGCCTCGATCTGGAACACATGGTTCAGATAGGCGTTATCGTTCAGCCGGAAATGGGTGTCGCCCACATGGGCAAATCCACGTGCGCGGTAGAACCGCAACGCACGGTCATTGTCGGAGCTGGCCATCAGCCAGGCAAACGTGCCGGGAGGCAACCCCGCCAGCCCGGCCCGCAACAGCGCGGGGCCCAGCCCGGCGGCCTGATGGCGTGGTTGCACATAGAGCTTGTCGATCTCGACTTGGGCATTGCCCGCCGGGGCCGGGCTGTCATACCTGAGATGGAGGTAGCCGCCGATCCCCTCGGCGCAATCGGCCACCAGCACCGTGCTGTCGGAGGCGGCGATCAGCGCCTCCATGGCGGTGGGGGTGAAGGTGGTCAGGACATAGTCGGCATAATCCGCCCGCACACCGTGTTTGACATAGGTGGCCAGCCAGACCTCGATCGAGAGCGCCGCCAGCGGGGCGGCGTCTTCGGGCCGGGCGGCGCGAATGACGCTCACTCGTCGCTCTTTTGCTTGTCGTTGGGATAGACAAGGCCCGCCGAGATCACCAGCTTGGCCGCGTCCTCGACCGTCATGTCGAGGATGATCACGTCCTCTTCGGGGAAATAGAGCAGAAAGCCCGAGGTCGGGTTGGGCGTGGTGGGGACAAACACGCTCATCAACCGGCCGCCGGTCTCGGCCTTTTCGGCGATCTCGCCCTTGGCGGTGGTCGAGACGAAGCCGATGGCCCAGATGCCCCGGCGTGGATACTGGATCAGGCAGGCCTGTTCGAAACTGCGTTCGGTCTGGGCAAACACCGTCTCCGAGATTTGCTTGATCCCGGAATAGACCGAGCGCACCACGGGCATCCGGTCGACCAGCCCCTCGGCATACTGGATCAGCGAGCGGCCGATGATACCCTTGGCGATCCAGCCCACCAGAATGGTGAAGACCAGCAGGAAGATGACCCCGACACCGCGCAGGTTGATGCCGATATACTGTTCGGGGCGGAATTGATGCGGCACCAGCGGCAGAACGAAACTGTCGACCCAGCCGACCACGGACCAGAACAGCCAGATGGTCAGGCTGACCGGTGCGATCACCACGATGCCGGTCAGGAACGAGGCGCGCAGCCCGGCAAAGCGGCGCGGTTTCACGTGGTGAGGTTCTTCGTCAAAGGGTGTGTTCATCGGGTCCGTCCGCGCGTTTGTGGGCGAACGTAGTCATTCCGCCGCGCGCCCGCAATGGGGGGGTGAGGAAACCGCCCTCAGCCGCCCAGCGCGATCAGATCCCGGGCGATTTTCGCGGCCAGGCGCGCATTGTTGCGCACCAGCGCGATATTCGCCGTCAGCGAGCGGCCCCCGGTTGCCTCGAAGATCGCCTGCAGCAGGAAGGGGGTGACCGCCTTGCCGGAAATGCCCTGCGCATCGGCTTGGGCCTGCGCCTCGGCGATGACCGGGGCCAGATCCTCGGCAGCGATCTGGTCGACAGTCGGGATCGGATTGGCGACCAGTTGGCCGCCCGGCAGGCCCAGCGCGCGGCGGGTGGCATGGGCGCGGGCTATGCTGACGCTGTCATCCATCCTGAGCGGCGCGGGCAGGTCCGAGGTGGCCGACCAGAAGGCGGGAAAGCTGTCCTGCCCGAAGGCGATCACCGGCACGCCCAGGGTTTCCAGAACCTCAAGCGTCTTGGGCAGGTCGAGAATGGCCTTGGCCCCGGCGGCAACAACGGTGACCGGTGTCTGCGCCAGTTCATGCAAGTCTGCCGAGATGTCAAAGCTGTGCTCGGCCCCCTTGTGCACGCCACCGATGCCGCCGGTGGCAAACACCTCGATCCCGGCAAAGCGGGCGGCGATCATGGTGGCGGCCACGGTGGTGGCGCCGGTGCCGCCGGTGGCGATACAGGCGGCCATGTCGGCGCGCGAGAGTTTCGCCACCCCCTGCGCCTGACCCAGCGTATCTAGCTGATCGGGTTCCAGCCCCACATGCAGCCGCCCCTCGATCACCGCGATGGTGGCGGGCACCGCGCCGGCGTCGCGGATGTCCTGTTCGACTGCGCGGGCGGTCTCGACATTCTGCGGATAGGGCATGCCATGGGTGATGATGGTGCTTTCCAGCGCCACGATAGGGGTGCCCGCGACACGGGCGGCGTGAACCTCGGCGGACAGGTGCAGGTCGATCACAGGGGGGTCTCTCCGGATACATAGGTTGCGGCGGCATGCAGCGCGCGCGACAGAGCGCTGTCGCGGTCGGCGCCCTGCGCCTCGGCGGCGATATGGGCCGCCATGAACGTGTCGCCCGCGCCGGTCACGCGGGTGACCAGAACGGCGGGCGGGGTCTGGGTGATCAGGCGGTTGGCGTCGCCCTCGCTGGCCGAGCGTCCGCCATCGGTGACCAGAACCCGCTGGGCGCCGCGCTCAAGCAGGGTTTGGGCGGCGCTGGCGGAGTCGGTGAACTCGGTCTGGCAGAGCAGGCCCGCCTCCTCGAGATTGACATAGAGCGTGGCACGACCCTGACGCACAAAGGGCAGCAACCGCTCGGCCTTGCCGGGCGAAGCCGGGGCCACGCGCAGGTCGGCGCGGGCAAAGGCGGGGCTGTGTGCGATCTCTTCCAGCAGCGACAGGGTCAGGTTGCCATCCAGCGCCACCGGCCCGGCATGGGGTGCGGCGGCATTGCCCAGCGGCCCGTCCAGTATCGGGCGCAGGATCTTGGCACCCGCCGCCTCGAGAGAATGGGCATCGGCAATGGCGGCGATCAGCCCGTTGGCGCCCTCGACCGCCATGTAACGGTCGGTGGGCAGGTCCTCCGAGCGATAGACGTGATCGGTGTTCATGCCCATCTGGGTACAGGCACGGATCAGCTCGTCCCCCTCGGCATCGCGGCCGATGGCGGTGAGCAGGGTGGGGCGCATGCCGAAGCGCGCCAGCGTCATGGCGATGTTCATGGCGACGCCACCGGGCAGGCGGGTGATGCGGCCCGGCACGTCCGAGCCCTGCCGCATATGGCTGGCCGAGCGTCCGATCACGTCCCACAGGACCGAGCCGATGCAGAGGATATCCGAGGATTGGGTCATTCTGCCCTCATGCCGCAGGGCGCAGGCAGGTGCAAGCGGGCTTGCACATCCCGCTCAGGCGGATACGAGGCCAAGTGCCGCGTCCGAGGCGGTGCCATCATATTTGTCGCGCGGAGGCCATGGCCGTGACCGCCAGTCCGGTTCGAAGGCGAAACTCGACACCGTGCGCCCCTCGACCAACGCGCCGTTCCCGGCGCCAAGCGCGTAATCGTAGTAAAGCTTCACGATCTCTTCCTCGCTCACCTGATCGGTAGCGGGATGCGCCATGCAGGCCTCGCGCCAGACGCGCACCCGGTCATAGGCCGGATCGTCGGGCAGCGTGAAATCCTCGTAATAATCCAGGAACCAGAACCGTTTGAAGATCGGAGCGAAAACCGCCTCGGCCAGTCCGAACGCATCAAACAGCCATGTGCCTTTGGGATTGTGTTCGACAAGAAAATCATCGAGGCCGCGATAGAGGCCCAGCAGCCGGTCCAGATGCGCCGCGCGCTGTGATCGGTCCTGATTCATCACGTAGAGATATCCCGCGGTGACAAACGCGCCCTCCTTGGCGATCAGCATGGATTCGATCGCATGTTCCGCCGGATCGCGGCGCCGCAAGGGCGCGCCGGGCAGAACCTCGTCGAGATAGCGCAGAATGACGAGGCTTTCCTTGATGATCTTGCCGTCCGGCGTTTCCAGCACCGGCAGGGCAGTGGTTCCGCGGGTCTTCGTCAAAAGCTCGGGATCACGTGGTCGGGTGATGTCGACAACGCGGAACTCGACCGCATCGGTCAGACCTCGCAGGGCAAGAAGTATCTCGATCCGTTGTGAAAATGGGCAGACTGGAATGTGATGGATGATGAACTTGCTGGACAAGGTGGCCGCTCCTGAGGCTTGGGTGAATACCGGGTCAACGAAATCTCTCCGATCCAAGAATGCACAGGAGAAACGGCCGTTCAAGCGTAGCGCGCCTGTCAGCGTACGGGCACCGCAAAGCTGAGCCCGGCCCAGAGCGATTGCCAGACCGCGCGTTCCCCTTCGGGCGCGGGGCGCAGGACCACCGCATCGAGCAGATAGTTGTATCCGGGCAAGACGGGCAGGGTGGCGTGCCCCGTCGCATCGGTGCGGGCGAGATCCACGGTGACAGCGCCATCGGGCGCGCGTGCGAATATCTCGACCTGCGCATCCGGGCGTGGCTGACCCTGATAGAGCAGCAGCACCTGCATGCCGTCTGAAAGATCGTCGGTGTAGGGGTTGGTGAGCGCGACGAATTCGGTCTCCATCCCGGTTTCGCCATCTTTGCCCTCCGCGGCGCCAACCCCGACCAGCGCCTTGACGTGGCGGGTATAGGTCTCGAAGAAATCGACCGGCGGCAGGCCGCGCGCCTCGTGCCGGGCCTTGATGTCGGGGATGTCCTTATGGGCGGCGAAATCCGCGAATTTCTGCCATTCCTTGTATTTCACGCTGCTGGGGCTGGTCTCGTGCACCAGCACCCACAGGCCGGGCGTGTCGGCCACCAGCCCGATCGCCGGAACATCGCCCATTCTCCCTGCATAGGGTCTGATTTCGCCGCCGACCCGGATCTCGGATCGGGGGGCGCGGTCGGGAAAGAAAACTTGCGCGGCGCCCTCGAACCGCTCTCCCACGCGCAGGTCGGCCACCAGTTCAGCTCCGGTTTCCACTTGATATTCATGGGGTTCGATCCAAAACTCATGAGCAAGCCCGACCCGGGCAACAAACATGAGGCAGAGGAGAGGGACAAGGATGCGGAACATGGGCGGAGCCTTTTTGGCGGTGCTGTTCAAGCTGGCGCTTGTGGCGCTGCTGTCAAGCCCGCTTACAGAGGAGGCCAGCGCCCATGAGGTCACGCCCACGGTTGCCGATCTGCGGGTCGAAAATGAGACAGTCATCCTTGATCTGCGTCTGAATGTCGAAGCTTTTCTGGCCGGGATCGACCTGGATGGGCTGGGCGATACCGACGATTCTGATGGGTCGGACAGTTATGACCAGCTGCGTGCCATGGGCGCGGCCGAGTTGGAGCCGAAGGTGCGGGATTTCGCCGTCGCCTGGAAGGAGCGGTTGCGTATCAGCGCCGGTGGCGTGCCGCTGGAACTGTCCTATGAAGGTGCGCGCATTCCGGTAGTCGGCAATCCCGACCTGCCACGTGTCTCGCACCTGCTTCTCACCGCTTATCTGCCCGCTGGCGCGGCCAGCCTGACACTGACCTGGCCCAGTGGAGCGGGCGCGCTGGTGTTGCGCCAGCAGGGGGTCGACGATCCCTATACCGGCTACCTTCAAGGCGGTGAAAGCAGCCCGCCTATCCCGCTGGCGGGCGGTGCGGCGCTGGGGCCGCTCGAGACCTTTCAGGCCTACATTCCGGTGGGCTTCACCCATATCCTGCCCAAGGGGCTGGATCATATCCTGTTTGTCTTGGGCCTGTTTTTCCTGTCGCCGCGACTACGGCCGCTGCTGTGGCAGATCAGCGCCTTTACGCTGGCACATACGCTGACGCTGGCGCTGGGGGCGACGGGGACGATCCGGGTGGAACCGGCGATTGTCGAGCCGCTGATCGCCGCCTCAATCACATTTGTCGCGCTGGAAAACATCCTGGTGCGCCGCCTGCATGCCTGGCGTCCGGTGATGGTCTTTGGCTTCGGTCTGCTGCACGGGCTGGGTTTTGCCGGCGTGCTGGAGGAATTCGGCCTGCCCGCCGGTCAGTTCCTGCCGGCACTCTTGGGTTTCAACATCGGGGTCGAGCTGGGCCAGCTGGCGGTGATCGCCGCCGCGTTCCTGAGCGTCGGCCTGTGGTTTCGCAACCGGCGCTGGTACCGGGGCCGCATCGCGATCCCGGCCTCGATGCTGATCGCGATGATCGGCGCCTATTGGGTGGTGGAACGGACGCTGCTGGCCTGAGCCCGCATGTCAGCCCATCGCCGCCGTCAGTGTCTTGAGCGCGGCGAGCGGATCCTCAGCGCCCCAGATCTCGTCGCCGATACCAAAGAAATCGGTCTGCGCGGCCAGGCTGCGCACCATCTCGGGCGTCAGCCCGCCCTCGGCGACCACCGGAACCTCGATCACCGCCGACCACCATTCAAAGAGTTCGGGGTCGACCACACTGCCGTCATCGAGCCCATGCGCGCCCACCGGGCCAAAGGCCACGTAATCGGCCCCGGCCTCGCCCGCGTTCATCCCGTCATGCCGCGAGGTGCCGCAGAAACTGCCGACAATGGCATCTGCGCCCAGTTCCTTGCGGGCGCTGCGGACCGAGCGGGCGGCATCGGACAGATGCACCCCATCCAGCCCCAGCCGCTGGGCCAGCAGCACGTGATCGGCAATCACCAGCGCGATATCGCGCGCATGGGCAACCTCGCGGCAGGCATCCGCCGCGCGCGACAGCAGATCCTCGTCCCGGCTGGCCAGGGCCAGTCGGATGCAGGCGATCTCGGCCCCATCGAGGACACGCGCCAATTGGTCGGGAAAGAGGTCGAGGTCGATGCTGGGCGGGGTGATCAGGTAAAGCTGCGGCTGTTCGGGGGTTTCCATGGCGGGACCTCTGGTCTGGAGTTGCTGCCGTTTAGCCGATCGAACGGCGAATGGGAATATGGCGAAGGGGCTTCTGGTCAAGGGCTGGTTTCCGGGGGCTCTGCCCCCGGGGCGAACAAAATTCGTCGAATTTTGTTCTGTCCCCCGGAGTATTTGGTGCGGAATGAAGGGCAGGGGCGGGCTTGTCCATCAGGTCGCCGGGCGCTAGAGCGGGCACAACATTCGGAGGTGAGACATGCCCAGCGACAAGGCGCAGCCCGCAATCGTGCTTGTGCGGCCGCAGATGGGAGAGAATATCGGTGCCGCCGCGCGGGCGATGTGGAATTTCGGTCTGGACCGGATGCGCATCGTGGCGCCGCGCGATGGCTGGCCCAACAGCCGGGCGGTGGCCATGTCCTCGGGTGCGGGGCGGCTGCTGGACGAGGCGCAGCTTTATGACGATCTGCCGGGCGCGCTGGCGGATTGCACCTATGTCTTTGCCACCACCGCGCGTCCGCGCGAGATGACCAAGCCGGTGTTCAGCCCCGAGCGCGCCATGCAGCTGGCCGCCGAGAAACTGGCGGCGGGAGAGAAGGTGGCGGTGCTGTTCGGGCCGGAACGGGCCGGGCTGGAAAACGATGATATTTCGCGCGCCAATGCGATCATCACCGTGCCGGTGAACCCCGATTATGCCTCGTTGAACCTTGGCCAATGCGTTTTGCTGGTGGCCTATGAGTGGATGCGCCAGACCGGGGACGTGGTGCATCTGTCAGACGCGCCCGGCCCCAAGGGCGAGTGGGCCACCGGTCTGGAGATCGAGAAGCTGGCCGAGCATTACGAGCATCGGCTGGACGAGGCGGGCTTCTTCTTTCCTCCCGAAAAGGCCGAAGGCATGCAGCAGAACCTGCGCAACCTGTGGAGCCGGATGCGGCTGACCCGCGCGGATGTGCAGATGCTGCACGGGATCATGCGGCAGATGGTCCGCTGGAAGGAACGCGGCTGAGCCGGGTGCTGGACCTTGGCGCGCCCGAGGCCTAGCTTGCAGTCAAAGCGACAGGAATGAGGATGGCATGAGCGGCAAGCGCAGCATCTTTGAAGAGGTCTCGGACGGAACGCGGGCGGCGGCGGCGCAGCCCGGCATGATCGACCGGGGACGGGGCGGCGCGCGCGGCGCGATCCGGGCCTGGCTGGCGGTGCTCTTTGCACTGGTGGTGGCGATGATCGTGGTGGGCGGGCTGACCCGGCTGACTGATAGCGGGCTGTCGATCACCGAATGGCGCCCGGTCACGGGGGCTGTGCCGCCGCTGAGCGAGGCCGACTGGCAGGCGGAATTCGACAAGTACAAGCAGATCGACCAGTGGCGCTTGCAGAACCAGTGGATGGAACTGGCCGATTTCAAGTCGATCTACTGGTGGGAATGGGGGCACCGGCAGCTGGGCCGGGTGATCGGACTGGTCTGGGCGCTGGGGTTCTTCGGCTTTTTGATCGCGCGCAAGATCCCCACTGGCTGGACCGGACGGCTGGTCTTGCCCGGCGTGCTGGGCGGGGTGCAGGGCGCGGTCGGCTGGTGGATGGTCGCCTCGGGCGTGACCCAGGGCGAGGGCATGACCTCGGTCGCGTCCTACCGGCTGGCCACGCATCTGGGACTGGCCTTTGTCATTCTGGGCCTATTGACCTGGTACATCCTGCAACTGGGGCGCAGCGAGCGCGATCTGATGCAGGCCCGCCGTGCCAAGGAGGCGCGGCTGTTCGGTCTGGCCACGGGCTGGCTGCATCTTGCATTCCTGCAAATCCTGATCGGCGCGCTGGTGGCGGGCCTCGATGCCGGGCGCAACTATGTCGACTGGCCGCTGATGGCGGGGCAGGTGATCCCGCCCGACCCGTTGGAGCTGAGCCCAGTCTGGCGCAACTTCTTTGAAAACCCAGGTCTGGTGCAGTTCATCCACCGTATCGTCGGCTATCTGCTGCTGGCCTACGGGGTGATGGCCTGGCTGCGTGGGCGCCGCAGCGCGCATGCGCAAACCCGTTTTGCCTTCAACGCAGGCTTTGCAGCGTTGGGCCTGCAGGTGGTGCTGGGCATCGTCACCGTCCTATATGCCGCGCCCTGGCAGATCGCCATCCTGCACCAGTTGCTGGCGGTTGGGGTTTTTGTGCTGATCCTGCGGGCGCGGTTCCTCTGCGCCTATCCGATTGCAACCTCTATCCGGGGATAAGACATCATGAGCGCATTCGAACAGTTGATGGCGCATGCCCGCGAGACGGCGGCGCTGGACCAGATCGCCGGGCGGCTGGGCTGGGATCAGGAAACAATGATGCCGCGCGGTGCGGCGCCGCAACGGGCCGAGGAAAGCGCCGCCATCGCCGGTGTGCTGCATGCCCGTCGCACCGACCCGCAGGTGGGCGACTGGCTGGCGGCGGCCGCGGCGCCGGACGAGGCCGGCGCCGCGCAGCTGCGCGAGATCCGGCGCAGCTTTGATCGGACCGCGCGCGTGCCCGCCGATCTGGCCCGCGCGCTGGCCCGCACCACGGCGCGGGCGCAAGGCATCTGGGCCGAGGCGCGGGCGACCGAGGACGTGGCGGCGTTTCTGCCCGTGCTGAAGGAGGTCGTTGCGCTGCGCCGCGAAGAGGGGCAGGCGCTGGCCCAGGGCGGCGATCTCTATGACGCGCTGCTGGAGGAATATGAGCCCGCCACCAGTGCGGCCCAGATCGCCGAGACCTTTGACACCATGCGCCCGCGCCTGGTGGCGCTCCGTTCGGCGGTGCTGGACCGTCCGATGCCACAACGGCTGGAGGGGCAGTTCGACGAAAGCGCTCAGATGAAGCTCAGCCGGCAATTGGCGCGCAGCTTTGGCTATGACATGGCGCATGGCCGGGTCGACAAGGCGGTGCATCCGTTCAGTTCCGGTTCCGGTCTCGATGTGCGGATCACCACGCGGACCAATCCGGCCGATCCGTTCAACTGTTTCTACTCGACCATTCACGAGGTGGGCCACGCGGCCTATGAACAGAATATCGACCGCGCCTATCTGCTGACCCCGCTGGGGCGCGGCGTGTCGATGGGCGTGCATGAAAGCCAGAGCCGGATCTACGAGAACCAGCTGGGCCGCAGCCGCGCCTATACCGGTTGGCTGTTTGGCCAGATGCGCGAGGCGTTTGGCGATTTCGGGATTGCGGATCAGGACGCGTTCTATGCCGCCGTCAACACGGTGCATCGCGGCTATATCCGCACCGAGGCGGACGAGGTGCAGTATAACCTGCATATCATGTTGCGCTTCGATCTTGAGCGGGCGCTGATGGCGGGAGATCTGACGGTCGACGATCTGGAGGCCGCCTGGAACGACCGCTTTGCCGCCGATTTCGGCTATCAGGTGGACAAGCCCTCGAACGGGTGTTTGCAGGATGTGCACTGGTCGGTTGGCCTGTTCGGCTATTTTCCGACCTATGCGTTGGGCAATGTCTATGCCGGCTGTCTCTATCAGGCGCTGCGTCAGGCGGTTCCGGGGCTGGAGACGGACCTGGCACAGGGCGAGACGACGGCTGCGACCGGCTGGCTGGCAGATCGGGTGCAGCGTCATGGCGGGCTTTATGCACCGCGCGAGGTGATCGCGCGGGCCAGCGGTATGGAGCCGGGGCCCGAGCCTCTGCTCGACTATCTCGAGGCCAAGTTCAGCGCGCTTTACGGGCTTTGAGCCGTCACGAAATTCGGGTGACCCCAGCCAGGGTGAACACCATTCTGGTTCGTGATAGGATGTGGAAAAAGAGGTGCGATCTTGGACCATCTGACGTTGGAGAACCCGGTTTTCGTGACCTTTGCGATTGCGTCCGCTCTGATGGTGCTCAAGATCATGGGGCAGGGCTGGATGACCGTCTTTCGCATGATGCGAAAGGATGGCGGTTTCGTCAGTCCCGAAGATCTGCGCAAGACGCCGCTGAACCCGAACCCGCGTCCCGAGCAACTGGAGATTGACGACTATGTCGATCGGTCGCGCCGGATGCATCGCAACGATCTGGAGAATATTCCCGGTTTCTGGATGGCGGGCTTTCTGATGGTCATGGTGGAACCACCCTTGTGGCTGGCGCAGGTGCTTATGTACGGTTTCGTCGCGGCGCGTGCCGCGCATGCTGTGGCCTATGCGACGAAACAGACCCACGATATCCGGGCGACGTTTTACACCATCGGATCCCTGATCGTGATCTTCATGGCGCTATATGTTCTCGGGGCATTGCTTTTCTAAAGCAGCGCCATGCGCTCGGCCCGCTCGGGATCGGGGAAGGGGCGGTAGAGGCCGAAGTCGGACCGGGCGATCAGGGCCGTTACCGCGCCATAGAGACGCTCGACCTCTTCGTCATGCTCGCCCAGCACCCGAAAGGCACGATCGAGCTGGCTCATGTCGTCAAACTCGATCTCGAGCAGGAAATCGCGGCAGCTGTCGGCGGCCAGGTTCAGCTTGCGCCGCAACAGCCGCCAGTCGTGCACCACACCGCGTGCCTTGAGATACTGCATCCAATGGTCAAGTGCCGCGGCAAAGGCCAGGGCCTTGGCCTCGTGTTTCAGGTCGATTGCGCAATGGTAGAGGTTCATGGCCGGAACGTCCTGTGTGACCGTTCGGGCCAGATTGCCGCATAAGCACTTGCCAACAGGTTAAAACGCAAAAGAAAAGGCGCGGTTTCCCGCGCCCTTTTCCATCTCGCCCGGCGTGGTTACTCTGCGCCGTCCTCTTCTTCGTCGTCGCGCTCGGCGATCCAGGCGACGCTGACGACCTCTTCACCCTTGCCGGTGTTGAAGACCCGGACACCTCCGGCACCGCGCGAGCGGAAAGAGATGCCTTTGACCGGACAGCGGATCGACTGGCCCTTGGAGGTGGCCAGCATGATCTGGTCCTCAAGCTCGACCGGGAAGGTGGCGACAATGGCGCCGCCCCGCATCGCGCCGACCCCCTGGCCACCGCGCCCGCTGACGCGGTAATCATGGGCCGAGGTCAGATTGCCGATGCCCGCGCGGTTGATGGTCACCAGCAGATCGTTGGCGGCCAGCATCTCTTGATAGCGTTCCTCGGACAGGGTGCCTTCTGCGGCTTCGCCCTCGGCGTCATCGCTGGCGTCGTCCTCGGTCACATCGTTGCCCAGTTCGCCCCGGAACCGTTTGATGAAGGCATTGCGCTCCCACGGTTCGGCGCTGAAGTGGCGGATGACGGACATGGAAACGACCTCATCGCCTTCATTCACCAGCCTAATCCCGCGCACACCGGTGGATTCACGCGAGTTGAAAACGCGTACATCGGTGGACCGGAAGCGGATCGCCCGACCCGAGTTGGTCACCAGCAACACGTCATCGTCTTCGGAGCAGATGCGCGCATTGACCAGGCGAATGGACCCGTCTTCGGGCAATTTCATCGCGATCTTGCCATTGCGGCGCACATTGGTGAAATCCGACAGCCGGTTTCGGCGCACGTCTCCGCCAGTGGTTGCAAACACGATTTGCAGGTTTTCCCATTCCTCGTCCGGCACATCGACCGGCATGATCGCGGCGATTGAAACCCCGGTCGGGATCGGCAGGATGTTGACGATGGCCTTACCCTTGCCGGTGCGCCCCGATTGCGGCAGGCGCCAGGTCTTGAGCTTGTAGACCATGCCGTCGGTGGTAAAGAACAAGAGTTGCGTATGCGTGTTGGCCACGAAGAGGGTGGTGACCACGTCCTCTTCCTTGGTCTGCATGCCGCTCAGACCCTTGCCGCCGCGTTTCTGGGCGCGGAAATCGGCCAGCGGGGTACGCTTGATATAGCCGCCCGAGGTCACGGTCACCACCATGTCCTCGCGCTCGATCAGGTCCTCGTCGTCCATATCGCCGGCCCAGTCGACGATCTCGGTGCGGCGGGGCACCGCGAATTGCTCGCGCACTTCGCGCAGCTCGTCGGCGATGATCCCCATGATCCGCTCGCGCGACCCCAGAATCTCAAGGTATTCCTTGATCTTGCCAGCAAGAACCTCAAGCTCGTCGGTAACTTCCTTGACCCCCAGTTGGGTCAGGCGCTGCAAGCGCAGGTCAAGGATGGCGCGGGCCTGCACCTCGGTCAGGTTATAGGTGCCGTCCTCGTTCATCTTGGACAGAGGATCGTCGATCAATCGCAGGTATCCGGCGATCTCGGCGGCGGGCCAGCGCCGCGTCATCAGTTTCTCGCGCGCGTCCGCGGCATCGGCAGACGAACGGATGGTGGCGACCACCTCGTCGACATTCGACACCGCAACCGCCAGGCCGCACAGGATATGGCTGCGTTCGCGCGCCTTGCGCAGCTCATAGGCGGTACGGCGGGCGACCACTTCCTCGCGGAAGTCGATGAAACAGGTGAGAAAGCGGCGCAGGGTCAGCTGTTCGGGCCGGCCGCCATTAAGCGCCAGCATGTTGCAGCCAAACGAGGTCTGCATCGGTGAGAAGCGGTAGAGCTGGTTCAGAACCACCTCGGGCGTCGCGTCGCGTTTGAGTTCCACCACCACGCGCACGCCGTTGCGGTCGCTTTCGTCCTGTACATGGGCGACGCCTTCGATACGCTTCTCGCGCACCGCCTCGGCGATCTTTTCGATCATCGCGGCCTTGTTCACCTGATAGGGGATCTCGTCCACGATGATGGCATAGCGGTCCTTCCGCAGCTCTTCGACGCGGGTCTTGGCGCGGATGATGACGCTGCCGCGCCCCTCCAGATAGGCCTTGCGCGCACCCGAGCGGCCCAGCATCACGCCTCCGGTGGGGAAATCGGGGCCCGGTACATAGTCGATCAGCTGCTCGCTGGTCAGGTCCGGATCGTCGATCAGCGCCAGGGTGGCATCCACCACCTCGCCCAGGTTGTGGGGCGGGATGTTCGTTGCCATGCCGACGGCGATGCCGCCGGCGCCGTTGACCAGCATGTTGGGGAAGCGCGCCGGCAGCACCGTGGGTTCACGGTCCTTGCCATCGTAGTTGTCCTGGAAATCGACGGTTTCCTTGTCGATATCGCTCAGCAGAAAGGCGGCGGGCTTGTCCATCCGCACTTCGGTATAACGCATGGCGGCGGGGTTATCGCCGTCCATCGAGCCGAAGTTGCCCTGACCGTCCAGAAGCGGCAGCGACATCGAGAAATCCTGCGCCATCCGCACCAGCGCGTCATAGATCGCCGAGTCGCCATGCGGGTGGTATTTACCCATCACATCGCCCACCGGACGCGCCGATTTGCGATAGGGCTTGTCATGGCCGTTGCCGGTCTCGTGCATGGCATAGAGGATTCGCCGATGCACCGGTTTCAGCCCGTCGCGCAGATCGGGGATGGCACGGCTGACGATGACCGACATCGCATAGTCGAGATACGAGGTCCGCATCTCGGATTCGATGGAAACGGTCGGCCCCACATAGGCGCTGCGCGCGATGGGGGTTTCGTCTTCGTTTTCAGGGGTTTCTGGCGTATCGCTCACGTAAACTGCCCGTTTCTTGTGCAGGTTCTATATATTGTGGGCGCATCTTAACAGACCCCGTACATAAGGTGCAATGCATAGAGCGAAATTAGGCTGGTAGCCACGGCGCCACAGTGCCAACATACTGTTTTTATGGATTTATTATTAGAATCAGGCATCCTGACTGAACCGGGGGTAACTGGAGGTTCAAAATGAGCGCAACAGAAACCGAGCTGATGCTGAAGGGGTATGGGCTGACCACGGCGGAATTCTTCTATCACATGCCGGACCATATCCATGTGCTGAATACCTTTGTCTGGCAGGATTACGACCTTGCGCCGGACCATCCCAGGCTGTTCGGCTTCATCGAGTTCTGGCAGCGCGAAATCGACGGCCCGCTGCATTCGGTGCGTTTCACTCACCGCAAGATGATTTCGCCGGGCGAGTGGCGCAACGTGGTGGGCGAGTTCCGGCTGCACTGAACCGATACTCCGCCCGACCCTCAGGCCGAGCAGCTGGCTCCGCCCAGAACGCAAAACTTGGCGCAATGGGGGTGGTTCAGCTGCACCGGGCGTTCGGCCTCGGCCAGGGTCTCGCCCAGTTCGAATTCAGGGACATAGGGCAACAGGGTGCAGGCCAGCACCACAGGATGCGCCGCACCCTTGCGTTTCACCACCATGCGCGAACTGGCGCACATAACCGTTTCAGGCGATTTGCCAAGGATTTCCCAGCAGGCAGTGGTGATCTCAGGCACTTCGACCCGTTCGTCCATCTCGGGGAACAGCACGGTCTGGCCGGGATCGGCGGCGTCAATGGAAAACCCGTGTTCGGCATAGAGCGCGGCATATCCCGCACGCGCCTCTGCCTCGCTCTCTCCCCAGACGGTGCGCCCGGCCACGGTCATTCGCGCACCGGCATCGCGCAGCCAGACCATCCCGGCCAGCGTCCTTGCGAAGCTGCCCGGCCCGCGTTCGGCGTCGTGAAATTGTGCGCTGTAATGATCGACCGAGACCCGCAGGGTCAGCCTGTCACCGAAGTCGCGCACCAGCGCCGCCACCCCCTGCCGCATCGGCTTGCGCATCATGGGGCGCATCGCATTGGTCAGGATCAGCACCTCGAACTCGCGTTCCAGCGCCGCCCGCGCCATGCCGATGATCTGGGGATTCATGAAAGGTTCACCACCGGTGAACCCGATCTCTCGTATCGGCCAACCGCGCGCCTTGATCTGGTCCAGATAACCGGTGACCTCATCGGTGGTCATATAGACCAGCGCGTCGTTTTTCGGGCTCGACAGGATATAGCAATTGGCGCATTCGATATTGCACAGGGTGCCCGTGTTGAACCACAGCGTCTCGGGTCGGCTCAGGGCCACGCTGGCCCGTTGCTGGCCGTCCGCTGTCACGAAACTGTCCTGAAACTTGCCGATATTGGCGGTCTGTTGCGCGTGATCCTTCATCAATCCTGCCTGTGCCTGCATATTGGCTTGATCTAGCAGCAATGTAGCGGGAAAAGAAAGCGGGATCAGATGGTTTGACGGGCTTGTGATGCCGGGAGAGGTTCGAATTGTTTGCGCTAACAGTGGACAGAACCCCGGCAAAACGGTAAGGAGCAGCCATGGTATCGCGCATCATCCCGGTAGAACCTTTCGATCTGGTCGTTTTTGGCGGCACCGGTGATCTTGCCCGCCGCAAGATCCTGCCGGCGCTGTTCCGGCGCTCGGTTGCGGGGCAGATGCCCGAGGGCACCCGTATCATCGGCGTCGCGCGTCAGGACATGGACGCCGAGGCCTATCGCGCCCTGATCGCGCAGGGTCTGCGCGAGCTGTGGCCCGAGGCGGTGCAATCGCCCGATGCGCTCAACCGGTTTCTGGCCCGGCTCGACTACATGGCGCTGGATGCCACCCGACCGGAGGGCTGGGACGGGCTGGCCGCGGCATTGGGGCAGGGCGTTCGTGCCTTCTATTTCTCGGTCGGGCCGGGTCTTTTTGGTGCGCTGACTGAACGGCTGCATCAGCACGGACTGGTCAGCCAGGATACCCGCATCGTGGTCGAGAAACCCTTTGGTCACGATCTGGCCAGCGCCCGTGCGCTGAACGCCACGCTGGCCGCGCATTTCCATGAACGCCAGATCTATCGGATCGACCATTACCTGGGCAAGGAGACGGTACAGAACCTGATGGCAGTGCGCTTTGGCAACATGCTGTTCGAACCGCTCTGGAACAGCCAGTATGTCGACCATATCCAGATCACCGTGGCCGAGACCGTGGGCGTTGGCGGCCGGGCCGATTACTACGACCGGGCCGGCGCCATGCGCGACATGATGCAGAATCACCTGATGCAACTGTTGTGCCTGATCGCCATGGAACCGCCGGCCAAGTTCGACCCAGACGCGGTGCGCGATGAAAAGCTCAAGGTGATCCGGGCACTGGACCCGGTAAAGCCGCACCATATCGTGCGCGGTCAATATGCGGTGCCGGTGGGCGGTGCCGGGCAGGGCTATCGCGATGAAGTGGGCGATCCGCGCTCGATCACAGAAAGCTATATCGCGCTGCGCGCCCATATCAGCAACTGGCGATGGGCGGGGACGCCGTTCTACCTGCGTACGGGCAAACGGTTGGTGGCGCGGTCCTCGGTCATCAACGTGATGTTCAAGGACGCGCCCCATTCGATCTTTGGCGAAGAGGCTGGGCGACATGCCAATGTGTTGTCGATCCGGCTGCAACCCAACGAGGGCATCACGCTGAAGGTGACGATCAAAGAGCCTGGACCGGGCGGCATGCGGCTGGTCGAGGTGCCTCTGGACATGAGTTTCGCCAAGGCGCTGGGGCCCGAGAACCAGAACCCGCCCGATGCATATGAACGGCTGATCATGGATGTGATCCGGGGCAACCAGACCCTTTTCATGCGCGGCGACGAGGTCGAGGCCGCCTGGGCCTGGACCGACCCGATCATTGCGGGCTGGCAGGCCCGTGGCGATGTGCCCAAACCCTATGATTGCGGCAGCACCGGCCCCGGCGACGCCGAGCTGCTGATGAGACGCGACGGTCGCCGCTGGCAGGGGATAAACCCATGAATATCCAAGACTATCCCGACCGCGAAATGCTCGCTATCGACCTCGCCAACCACCTGGCCGGAGAGTTGGAGGCGACACTGCTGACCCATGACCGCGCCACGCTGGCAGTGGCGGGCGGCACCACGCCCGGCCCGGTCTTCGACGTGCTCTGCGCCGCCGATCTGGACTGGCACCGAGTCATGGTGCTGCCGACCGATGAGCGCTGCGTGCCGCAGGACCATCCGCGCGCCAATGCCCGGCTGATCGCGCAGCAGTTGCTGGTCAACCGCGCCGCCAGCGCCAGCTATCTGCCGCTTTACCTGCCCGGCGCCGAGCCCGAGGATTGTCTGGCCGAGATCGAGACGCTGCTGACCCCGGCGCTGCCGCTGTCGGTACTGGTGCTGGGCATGGGCGAGGACATGCACACTGCCTCGCTCTTTCCCGGTATGCCGGGGCTTGAGGCAGCGCTGGATGGGGACGCGCCGACTCTGGCTGTCGCCCGGCCTGAAACCCAGCCCGAGGCCCGGATCACGTTGACCGCCCCGGTGCTGAACGGGGCGCTGTCAAAGCACCTGATCATCTATGGCGCCGCCAAGCGCAACGCACTTGAGCGGGCCATGTCGATGCATCCCGAAGAGGCGCCGATCGCGGCGGTTTTGGACAGTATCACTGTCCATTGGGCGGAATAGGTTTCTTCCATGTTTCAAGAGTTGAACGCGCTTCACGCTGACCGGTCGGGCCGCCGCATCCTCGATCTTTTCGCCGCGGATCCCAGCCGGGCCGAACGGTTCAGCGCCGATCTGAACGAGATGCGACTGGATTACTCCAAGACCCTGATCGACGCGGATATCCGGGCCGCGCTGATCGCGCTCTGCGAGCGGGCCGGGTTGGCCGCGCGCCGCGAGGCGATGTTCTCGGGCAAACCGATCAACGAGACCGAAGGCCGCGCGGTGTTGCATACGGCACTGCGCAATCTGGATGGCGGGCCGGTCCTTGTGGATGGCAGCGACGTGATGCCTGAAGTGCGCGCGACCCTGGCGCGGATGAGGGCCTTTACCGATGCGGTGCGAAACGGAGGGTTGAGCGGAGCAGGGGGGGCTTTTACCGATGTGGTCAATATCGGTATCGGTGGTTCCGATCTGGGACCGGCGATGGCCACGCTGGCGCTGGCACCCTATCACGACGGGCCACGCTGCCATTTCGTCTCGAACGTGGATGGGGCTCATATCGCGGATACGCTGCGGGGGCTGGATCCGACGCGCACTCTGGTGATCGTCGCCTCCAAGACCTTCACCACCATCGAGACGATGACCAATGCCCGCACTGCCCGCGACTGGATGCAGCGCGGCGGCGGCGACCCGGCACGGCAATTCGCGGCGCTCTCCAGTGCGACGGACAGAACCGCCGATTTCGGCATCCCGGACGCGCATGTCTTTGGCTTCGCCGACTGGGTCGGCGGGCGCTACTCGATGTGGGGACCGATCGGGCTGAGCCTGATGATTGCGATCGGCCCAGACGATTTCGACGCCTTTCTGCGCGGTGGGCAGGCAATGGACGACCATTTCCGCAGCACGCCCTGGCACGAGAACATGCCTGTGATGCTGGCCTTGACCGGTATCTGGCATCATCAGGTCTGCGGTTATCCCAGTCGCGCGGTGCTGCCCTATGACCAGCGGCTTGCACGTCTACCGGCCTATTTCCAGCAACTCGAAATGGAATCGAACGGCAAATCGGTTGCGATGGACGGCACCGCGCTGGATCAGGCCGCCGGTCCCATCGTCTGGGGCGAGCCGGGCACCAATGGGCAGCACGCATTCTATCAACTGATCCATCAGGGGCGTCAGGTCGTTCCTTGTGAATTCATGGTGGCCGCCCGCGGACACGAGCCGGAGCTGGACCACCACCACCGCCTCCTGCTGGCCAATTGCCTGGCCCAGTCCGAAGCGCTGATGCGGGGCCGGTCCCTGTCCGAGGCACGCGCCATCGTCGCGGGCCGGGGCTATGACGATGCCGAGCTCGACCGCCAGGCCCGTCATCGGGTGTTCGAGGGAAACCGCCCTTCGACCACGCTGATCTATCCGCAACTGACGCCCGACATGCTGGGCAGGATCGTGGCGCTTTATGAACACCGGGTGTTTGTCGAAGGCGTGATCCTTGGCATCAACTCGTTCGATCAATGGGGGGTTGAGCTGGGCAAGGAACTGGCGACCTCTCTGGGCCCCATTGTCGAGGGAGCTGAACCTGCCACCGGCAAGGATGGGTCGACCGCCGCGCTGGTGGCCTATGCTCTGCGTCATCGTGACCCCGGGCTGACGTAGGGTTCCGGCCCGTCAAACGAACACAAAGTTATTGTCACCCGGTCCGCTGCTTGGCAGGGTTCGGCATTGGGCGGGGTCGCGTCGACGCGGCCACGATGAGGATGCTTGTGACGTCGCGCCGGGGTGCGGCCGTCACGCGAAGAACAGGGAAGGAACCCGATAATGCTGGGACAGATGATGTATCAGCCGCTGCTGATCTCGTCGCTGATCGACCATGCTGCGCGCTATCATGGCGAGGCGCCGATCTGGTCGGTCAATACCGAGGGTGGGGTCGAGGAGACCAATTGGGCCGGGGTCGCGGCCAATGCCCGTTGTCTCGGTTCGGCGTTGAGCGGGGCCGGGCTGGCGCCACAGTCACGGGTGGCAACGCTCGCCTGGAACAACCGGCGGCATCTGGAGCTGTATTACGGCGTGTCCGGCGCCGGATTCGTGCTGCACACGATCAACCCGCGCCTGTTCCCCGAACAGCTGGTCTATATCCTCAACCACGCCGAGGATCGTATCCTGTTTTTCGACGCCACCTTCCTGCCTCTGGTAGAGGGGATTCGCGGCGAACTTTCCACCGTCGAACGGCTGATTCTGATGGGGCCGCGCGACGAGGCGGCTGCGGCGCGGATCGAGGGGCTGGAATTCTACGACGAATTTATCGCTACCGGGGATGCGGGTTTTGAATGGCCCGATCTGGACGAGCGCACGGCATCGAGCCTGTGCTACACCTCGGGCACCACGGGCAACCCCAAGGGTGTGCTCTATTCTCACCGTTCGACGATGCTGCACAGTTTCGGGTCGAACACCCGCGATTGCATCGGCTTTTCTGCGCGCGACGTAGTGATGCCGGTGGTGCCGATGTTCCATGTCAACGCCTGGGGCACGCCCTATGCCTGTGCCATGTCAGGCTCGTGCATGGTGCTGCCGGGGCCGGATCTGCATGGCGAGGCGCTGGTGGGGCTGATCGACCAGTATGGCGTGACCATCGCGCTGGGGGTGCCGACCATCTGGCAGGGCCTGCTGACGACAGCACGGGCCAAGGGCAGCAAGCTGGAGAGCCTTGCCCGCACGGTGATCGGCGGCGCGGCCTGTCCGCCCTCGATGATCGCCGAATTCCGCGACCGCTACGGCGTCGATACGGTGCATGCCTGGGGCATGTCCGAGATGAGCCCGCTGGGCACCACCAACCAGCCATTGGCAAAACACGCGGAACTGCCGGTCGAGGCACAGCACAAGCTGCGCGAGAACCAGGGCCGTCCGCCCTATGGGGTCGAACTGAAGATCGTCGATGACGACGGTAACCAGTTGCCCAATGACGGCCAGACCCAGGGCGACCTGATGGTACGTGGTCATTGGGTGCTGGACAGTTATTTCCAGTTGCAGGACCAGCCGATCCTGTCGGATGGCTGGTTCGCCACCGGCGATGTGGCAACGCTGGACCGCGACGGATATATGACGATCCGGGACCGATCCAAGGATATCATCAAGTCGGGCGGCGAATGGATCAGCTCGGTCGAGCTGGAGAATATCGCCGTGGCGCATCCGAAACTGGCCACCGCCGCGGTGATCGGTGTTCCGCATCCGAAATGGGACGAACGCCCGCTTCTGGTGGCGGTGAGCGCCGAGGGAGAGACGCCCGACGAGGCGGAACTGCTGGCCTTCTTCGACGGCAAGATCGCCAAATGGCAGGTGCCCGACCGCGTCGTCTTTGTGGACGCGCTGCCACTGAACGCCACCGGCAAGGTGCTGAAACGGACGCTGCGGGATCAGTTCAAGGATGTCCTGACCGGCTGAGCCGGGCGGAACCGGAAATCGGGGATTTCCGGCCCGGAAAACACATGTTTTCCGGGCTGTTTTCCGTGCCGGAAAACAGCTGCATCGGGTTCTCTGCCAGAAAGATTGGAGCGGGTAGCGGGAATCGAACCCGCACTTCAGGCTTGGGAAGCCGGCGCGCTACCACTACACCATACCCGCGCTCACCGGGTTCGAATACGCAATGGCCGGAGCCGCGTCAAGCGGTTCCGGCGCGCCGGGCCTGGAACAGGTTGATGGTGGCGGGCATGAGGATCCGGCCGTCTTCGACGTAAGGTTCGAGCGCAGTGCTGACCGCGTCGCGGATCGCGGCTTCGTCCGCCTCGGTGCCGTTGAAATGCGCCAGGACCCGCGCGGCTGGTCCCAATCGGGTGCAGAGCGCCGAGGCCCCCTCCAACCCGCCGGGCGGGGTCAGCTTAACTTCAACGGCATGGGCCTCGATATCGGCAAGACCGGCTTCGGCCATGAGGCCTGTGATCCGATCAATGTCGTGGAAGGCCAGAGGCCCCGGCGCGTTGCGGTCTGCCTTGGGCATCTGGCCCAGCCGGTCGGTGGCCGCGCGGTGGGGAATGTAGAACCAGGGGTTTCCGGCCAGCGGCCCCCAGGCGGCAAAGGTCATGCGCCCGTCGGGTTTCAGAGCATGGGCGATATTGGCGAAGGCGGCAACGTTGTCGGAAAAGAACATCATACCGAAACGTGAAATCATGGCGTCGCGCGCTGCGGGCGGAAAGGCCTCGGTCTGGGCGTCGGCGAGGGCAAAGTCCACGTTGTTCATGCCGCTGGCCCGCTCCCGGGCCCGGTCGAGGAACGGCGGCGAGATATCGACACCCAGCACATGACCCGCCGGCCCGACCGCGCGCGACGCGGCCAGGGTGACGTCACCCAGACCGCAACCGATATCCAGAACGCGCTGGCCCGGCTTCAACTCCGCGCGATCAAGCAGAAGATCGACGACCGGCGCGAAGGAGGCCGCGATCTGCTCCTCGAAGGTCAGCCATTTCATGCCCGAGGCGGATTTGCCCCAATACTCGGCCTGATCCTGGTTTGTCTCTGTCATGATACCTCCCTTTGGGAAGGTATCATGCCCTGCGGCGGCGACGGCGGCCAGACCCCTCGTCGTCACCACCCCCGGTGTTGAACGAGACCTTGGGCAGGGTCAGGACCTTGGCCAGTTCCGGGAAGGGTTCCACCGAGTTCGGGATCGCCGAGGCATTTACGAAATGCTCCTGGAACCGGCGTTCGACCGCGGTCTCGATCTTCTCGATGGCGCGCACGGTGGCCTCGATCTCGGTCCGGGCGTCAGTGTTCAACAGAGCGATCCGCGCACCGGTGCCCGCCGCGTTGCCGGCGCTGGTGACCTTGTCCAGCGGGCAATCGGGGATCATGCCCAGCACCATCGCATGTTTGGCCGAGATATGGGCGCCGAACGCCCCGGCCAGCACCACCCGGTCCACCTTGTCGACCTCCAGCTTGTCCATCAGCAGGCGGGCGCCTGAATACAGCGCCGCCTTGGCCATCTGGATGGCGCGTACATCGGGGTTGGTGACGGTGATGGTCGGGCCGCCATCGGCTGAGCCGTCCCAAAGCAGGTAGGCATTGGTGCGTCCGTCCTGAATGCAGCGGGCCGAGCCGGTCTGTTCGGCCGAGCCAATCAGGCCCGAGGCGTCCAGAATACCCGCCATGCGCATCTCGGCCACCACCTCGATGATGCCCGAGCCGCAGATGCCGGTGATGCCGGTGGTTGCGATCGCTTCGGCAAAACCTTCCTGATCGGACCAGATCTCCGAACCGATCACGCGGAAACGCGGTTCCTTGGTGATCGGGTCGATCTCGACCCGTTCGATGGCGCCGGGGGCGGCGCGCTGGCCGCTGGAGATCTGTGCGCCTTCAAAGGCCGGGCCGGTGGGCGAGGAGCAGGCCAGCACCTTGTCCTTGTTGCCCAGCAGGATCTCGGCATTGGTGCCCACATCGACCACCAGCACCAGATCCTCGGACTTGTCGGGCGCCTCGGACAGGGCCACGGCGGCGGCATCGGCGCCCACATGGCCCGCGATACAGGGCAGGATATAGACCCGCGCGGCGGGGTGGATGTTCAGATCCAGTTCCCAGGCCCGCAGCGACAGCGCGTCCGAGGTGGCCAGCGCAAAGGGCGCCTGGCCCAGTTCGAACGGGTCTATCCCCAGGAACAGGTGATGCATGACCGGGTTGCAGACAAACACCGCATCCACGATCAGCGCCTTGTCGATCCCAGCCTCGGCGGCGATCTGGGTGAACAGCGCGTTCATCCCCTCGCGCACCGCACGGGTCATCTCCTGGTCGCCGCCCTTGTTCATCATCGAATAGCTGACCCGGCTCATCAGATCTTCGCCAAAGCGGATCTGCGGGTTCATGATGCCCGACGAGGCCACAACCTCGCCGCTGTGCAGGTCGCACAGATGCGCGGCGATGGTGGTCGATCCGAGATCGACCGCCAGCCCATAGACGGTGCCGTCGTAATAACCGGGCCAGATATGCATGATCTTGGGCGGGTGGCTGGCATCGCCCAGATGCACCGCCACGGTGACTTTCCAGCCGCCTTTGCGCAGCACCGGCTGCAACTGGTGCAGGATATGCAGGTCGGTCTGCACGCCGGTCAGCTGCCATTGCTCGGAAAGCGCCGCGATCAGGCGTTCCATGTCGCCGGTTGGCTTGTGCATGTCGGGTTCTTCGACCTCGACATAGAACAGCCGGGTCGAAGGGTTCATGGTGATCTTTCGCGCCTCGGCCCGCTTGCGCACCACCTGGCGGTGGACCTGGCTTTCAGGCGGCACGTCGATCACCACATCGCCCTGTACAGTGGCCTGACAACCCAGCCGGCGCCCGTCGATCAGCCCGCGCTTGTCCTTGTAGCGCTGCTCGACCGCGTTCCATTCGCTAAGTGCGCCGTCACGCACGGTGACGCCATGTTTGGGGAATTCACCATAGGACGGGGTGATCTGGCATTTAGAACAGATGCCGCGCCCGCCGCAGACCGAATCGAGATCGACCCCCAACTGCCGCGCCGCAGTCAGAATGGGAGTGCCGACGGGAAAGTGCCCGCGCTTGCCCGAGGGGGTGAATACGACGAGGGGATCGCTGCTCATGACTTTTGCCTTCCGGAGTACCGATTGTGCGCGACAATATTGTGTTTTGAGCGGACGGAAAGGCGACGGGCGGCATTTTCCTGTCCGGTGGCGGCATTTGCCGCAAAAAGATGTGGACTGGATGTGGGTTCAGTGGGCTGCGTCCCGGTCGAGCCAGTCCAGAATCGCGGCCCGATCCGCATCCAGATCCGGCGCCGGGGCGCGGGTGGTCGGGTCGGGCAAGTCGGTCATCTTGATCGGGTTGCCGGCGGCGGTATAGGCCGGGCTGCCGTCTGGTCCCAGCACATCCACCACCATGTTGCGGGCGCGGATCTGCGGGTCCTGCAACACCTCGGCCACATTCTGGATCGGGCCGGTGGGCACGCCTGCGCGGGTCAGCGTCTCGATCCAATACGCCTTGGGCTGGTCGAGGGTCACCGCCTCGATCAGACGTTTCAACAGGCGCGCGTTCTGACAGCGGGCCGGGTTGGTGGCAAAGCGCGGATCTTCCGTCAGCGGTAGCGCAAGCGCGTCGCAGAGGCGGGCAAAAAGGCCGTCATTGCCGGCGGCGATGACGAAAAGCCCGTCCTCGGCGTGAAAGGTTTCGAACGGGGTGATCGAGGGATGCCGCGCGCCCGAGGGTCGCGGCGGTTCGCCCGTGACGCTGGTAATCGCAATCGCATGTTCCAACAGCGCCAGCTGGCTGTCGAGCATCGCCACGTCGATCTTTTGTCCTGCGCCGCCGCGTTCCACCTGCAACAGGGCGGCCATCACCCCCTGCACCAGATACATGCCCGCCACGATATCGCCGATCGAGGCGCCGACGCGCACCGGTTCGCGGTCACGCTCGCCGGTGATCGACATCACGCCGCCGCGCGCCTGTACCACCATGTCATAGGCTGGGCGCTGCGCCTCGGGGCCGGTATGGCCAAAGCCCGAGACGGCGCCATATATCAGCTTTGGAAAGCGTTCATGCAGCGCCTCCCAGCCGTAACCCAGCCGCTCCATCACGCCGGGGCGGTAGTTTTCCAGAAGGATATCGGCCCGCGCCAGCAACCGGTCGAAAATGGCCCGGTCCTCGGGCGCCTTGAGGTCCAGCGCGATGCTTTCCTTGCCATGGTTGATGGTGGCGAAATAGGCGCTCTTGCCGTCTTTGAAGGGGGGAAAGGCGCGGGTGTCGTCGCCCTGTCCGGGGCGTTCGACCTTGATCACGCGGGCACCCAGATCGGCCAGTGTCATGCTGGCAAATGGCCCCGCCAGAACATGGGTCAGGTCCAGGACAAGGGTTCCGCTGAGGGGGCCGGACATGGGCGTTTCCTTTCTCAATTCGCGCGTGTTGCAGGGTTAGCGCGCCCGCGTGACGATGCCTTGACACAGATCAGGGTCGGGCGCGTCCGTTTTCTGCGCGCTGGCCCTTTTACCCGGTGGATAACTGTGCCATAGGGTCACCGCCAAACGGGATTATGCATGGGGACCGCAAATGCAGATTCGTGAGGCTCTCACCTTTGACGATGTTCTACTGGTTCCGGCGGCCTCGTCGGTGCTGCCGTCGACCGCCGACACCAGAACCCGCGTGACGCGCGAGATCAAGCTGAACATACCGCTTCTGAGTTCGGCCATGGACACGGTGACCGAGGCGCGCATGGCCATTGCCATGGCCCAGGCCGGTGGCATGGGCGTGATCCACAAGAACCTGAGCGTGGATGAGCAGGCACGCGAAGTGCGCCGGGTCAAACGGTTCGAGAGCGGCATTGTCTACAACCCCGTCACCCTGCGCCCGGATCAGACCATTGCTGATGCCAAGTCCTTGGTGGAGCGCTATAATTTCACCGGCTTCCCGGTCACGGACGACCGTGGCCATATCGTCGGCATCGTCACCAACCGTGACATGCGCTTTGCCACCAGCGATGACATGCCGGTCAGCGCGGTGATGACCACAAACGACCTAGCGATGCTGGCCGAACCTGCCGATCTGGACGAGGCCAAAAGCCTGATGCGCGCGCGCCGGATCGAGAAACTGCTGGTGCATGACGGGCAGGGGCGGCTGACCGGCCTGCTGACGCTGAAAGACACCGAACAGGCGGTGCTGAACCCGACCGCCTGCAAGGACCATCTGGGCCGTCTGCGGGTGGCGGCGGCCAGCTCGGTCGGCGACAGCGGCTTTGCCCGCTCCGAGGCGCTGATCGACGCGGGCGTCGATATCGTGGTGGTCGACACCGCGCATGGGCATTCGGCGGGTGTGATCGACGCGGTGCGCCGGATCAAGCAACAGTCGAACATGGTACAGGTGATCGCGGGCAACGTCGCCACGGCAGACGCCACCAAGGCGCTGATCGACGCCGGTGCGGATGCGGTCAAGGTGGGCATCGGGCCGGGCTCGATCTGTACCACTCGGATGGTGGCCGGTGTCGGCGTGCCGCAGCTGACCGCGATCATGGATTGCGCCCAGGCGGCGGGCGACGTGCCTGTGATCGCTGATGGCGGTATCAAGTTCTCGGGCGATTTCGCCAAGGCGATCGCGGCGGGCGCATCCTGTGCCATGGTCGGTTCGATGATCGCGGGCACCGATGAAAGCCCGGGAGAAGTCATTCTGTATCAAGGGCGTAGCTTCAAAAGCTATCGTGGCATGGGCAGCCTTGGCGCCATGGCGCGCGGCTCGGCCGACCGCTATTTCCAGAAGGACGCGGCCAGCGACAAGTTGGTGCCCGAAGGGATCGAGGGGCAGGTACCCTACAAGGGTTCGGCCAGTGCGGTGATCCACCAGCTGGTGGGCGGGTTGCGTGCCGCGATGGGCTATACCGGCTGCGCCACCGTGGGTGAGATGCGCCAGAACTGCCAGTTCGTGAAGATCACCGGCGCGGGGCTCAAGGAAAGCCATGTGCACGACGTGCAGATCACCCGCGAAAGCCCGAACTACCGGATCGGATGATGGATCCGGTGGACAGCGTCCGCAGCGGCCCCTGGCGGGTCGACTGTCTGGTCGATGGCGGCATGACCTTTAGCACAGATGTGTTTGCCAATGTCGCCCCCGCCCGGCAGGCCGAGTTGCTGGGCGCGGCGGGCCTGAGCGCGGCAGTGACCGAGTTCAACGCCTATCTGATGCGCCATGACGATGGTCGCATCTGGCTGGTCGATACCGGTTGCGGCACCATTTGCGGGCCCGAGGGTGGACAATTGCCCACGCTTCTGGCCCAGGCCGGACTCGCGCCGGGCGATATCAGCCGGTTGATCCTGACCCATCTGCATGCCGATCATTGCGGCGGGCTCCTGGGGCCGGGCGCGGCGCTGTTTTCCGATGCCGAGATCCTGCTGCATCCCGCTGAGGCTGCGCATTGGCGCGACACAGAGGCTCCCGGTGCCCAGGTGCTAACGGCCTGCGCCGACCGCCTCCGGCTGGTCGGCTCGGATGCGGATCTGGGTGCGGATGTCCGGGTCTGGGCCTTGCCGGGGCACACGCCCGGTCATTTCGGTCTGCGGATCGGCGACGATCTGGTGCTGGCCGGTGACATCGTGCATTCCGAGGCGCTGCAATTGCCCGATCCAGCAAACGCCACCCAATTCGACGTGGACCCGGCGCAGGCCCTCGCCAGCCGGAGCGCGGCACTGGCAGAGATTGCCGAGCGCAACCTCGTCTGGTCGGGCAGTCACCTGATCGGTGCCAAATTCGCTCGGTTAGATCGCGCTGGTGACGGCTTTGCGAAACTGGAGACCTGAGAGATGACCCCCGCCGCCCGGCTTCAGGCCGCGATCGAGGTTCTGGACGAGATCCTGGCCGGCAAGCCCGCCGAACAGGCGTTGACCGGCTGGGCGCGGCGCTCACGGTTTGCCGGGTCCAAGGATCGCGCGGCGCTGCGTGACCATGTGTTCGACGCGCTGCGCGCCCGACGCTCCTTCGCGGCGCGTGGCGGGGCCAAGACCGGGCGCGGCCTGATCCTGGGCCTGTGCCGGGCGCAGGGCTTGGCGGTTGCGGATCTGTTTACCGGTATAGGCCATGCACCCGCGCCGCTGACACCCGAGGAACAGGCCGGTGGACGCGACCCCGCGCCGGGGGCCGAAGCGGCGGATATACCCGACTGGCTCTGGCCCCGGTTCCAGGCCAGCCTGGGCGCACAGGCGCAACAGGCGGGCGAAGTCATGCAGAGCCGCGCTCCGGTGCATCTGCGGGTCAATACCGCCCGCACCGACCGCGCCAGCGCCATCGCGGCATTGGCAGGTGAGGGGATCATCGCCCAGCCGCATCCCGCCTGCGAAACCGCGCTGGAAGTGACCGAAGGCGCCCGTGGTATCGCCCGCTCGACCGCCTATCTGGACGGGTTGGTCGAGTTGCAGGATGCCGCCAGCCAGGCCATCGTGGCTACGCTGCCGCTGGCACCGGGCATGCGCGTGCTTGACTATTGCGCCGGGGGCGGGGGCAAGACGTTGGCGCTGGCGGCGGTTCCGGGGATCGAGGTGTTCGCCCATGACGCCGCCCCGCAGCGCATGCGCGACCTGCCGACGCGCGCGGCCCGGGCCGGTGCGACGGTGCGCCTGCTCGATACTGACGAGGCGACAAATGCGGCGCCTTTCGACCTGGTGCTGGCCGATGCGCCCTGTTCGGGCAGCGGCTCTTGGCGCAGGGCGCCTGCTGGCAAGTGGGACCTGACCGAAGAGAAATTCACCGCCTTACTGACGGTGCAGCGCGAGATCCTGCATCGCGCCGCTGCGCTGACCGCGCCGGGCGGGGTACTCGCCTATGCCACCTGCTCGATGCTGATCGAGGAAAACGAAGGAGCGGTCGATGCGTTCCTGCGAGCGGGGGGCTGGCAGGTGGTCAAAAGCCAGCGCTGGAACGTGTTGTCGGGGACGGATGGATTTTATCTTACACTCTTGACGAGATTGCAGTTCGAGCTTTAGCAACTATAGGTATAGTTGGGGCGTAAAGATTTTGGTCGTGTTAAAGCCGGCTTAACTCTTGATGGGTGACAAAGTCCTGACGACTCAGATGCCGGAGCCGGAATGTGACCGAATTCACCGCCTCGATCTCACCTGCGCAGAACAACCCGCGCAGTACCCGCGCGCGGGTGGCGGCGATGCTGCTGCTGGCGCTGGCGGCCTTTGGTGCGGCGGTGTTCTGGGACCTGTCTGGTTTCGTGCAAAAGGCGCTGTTCGCCGCGGGGGGCTCCTCGATCCTGGTTACCGGATTGCTGCTCTACCAAAGCAGCCATGCCCGTGGGGTCGAAGGACAGATGCGCCAGATGTTGGCGGGGTTTATCGATAAGGACGCAACTCCCAGCTTTGTCACCGATGAAGAGGGAGCCATTCAGGCGCGAAATGCCGCGGCCTCAATCCGGTTTTCGGGCGCCAGCGATGAAACGCTTGCTGCAACGCTGCGGTCGATCTTTGGCAACCCCTCGGCGGTGCTGTACCGGTTGCAGTGCAGGGCGCGGGTCGACGGCAACGCACGTGAGGACGTGGTGACCCGGCGCGGCCATATCCGCCTGTCGGTGCATGTGCTGGGCGACGTTGGATTTCTTTGGCGGGTCG